>CAYVOE010000052.1:7104-17422 GCA_964452795.1 uncultured Nitrospiraceae bacterium | reverse complement strand
GATGACTACGAGGAGCTCGATGAGGGTGAATCCGCTTCGCCGTTTCATGTCCGCCTACTCCTTGTGTGGGTTTGGAAAAAGGATGCCGGACCCGCTCTGCCCCGTGCGGAAGGCCGGGACAAACACCCCATTTCCGTGTTTGGTATGAAAACGCTTAGAATGTGTGCCGAACAGTACACGGGCGTTATAGCAGAATCTCGAAGAATTCACAAGCAGTTTTTCGGGGTGATAGAAGTGTTCAATCTCTTTGGGCTTCGTCGCCCGGATCCGGGAAGGTCTCGGCGAGGAGGACGCGCAGGCGTTCGGGGTCTCCGGGGGCGGCCGCGCAGACCGCGCTGACCCGGGCGTAGCCGTAACGCTTCATGAGTTCCGTAAGGCGGGGGATGAGGCTGTCGGCGTGGCGGTTGTTGCGGACGGCGTCGACCTCGAGGCCGTCGACGCAGCGGTCGGCCAGGGTTCGCGCGGCGCCTTCCATCAGTTCAAGCGATTCGATCACCGAGCAGACCACGGCGCTTTCCCAGATGTTGAGGTCGAGCTCCCCGTGGTCGAGGGCGGCCTGACAGGTCGCGTGGTGTCCCATGATCCGGAAGCCGAGCTGGATGGCGTATTCAGGTATGACCGGGTTGATCTTGCCCGGCATGCAGGACGAGCCGGGTTGGACCGGCGGCAGCCGAATCTCGCCCAGGCCGGCCTCGGGCCCCGACGCCAGGAGGCGAAGGTCGCGGCAGATCTTGATGAGCCCCCGCGCAGCGAGATCGAGCTGAGCCGAGACCTGGACGAGGTCGTCGAGGTGCTGGGCGGCGTCGAAGAGGTTGTCGGCGGGCCGGTACCGCGGATCCTGCGCGGCTTCGCACAGGGCCGGCACGATGGCCTCGCGATAGGCGCCAGGCACGTCTTCGGCGCGGCCCACGATGGTACCTCCCAGGGACACGGCATGGAGCGCGTCCACCGCCCCGTCGATGCGGGCGGTGGCGCGGTGCAGGAAGGCGACGTACCCTCCGAAGAGGTCCGGGAAGGTGGTGGCCACGGCGTCCTGAAGACAAGTGCGGGCGATGCGCCGCTGACCGGCGAATTGGACGCCCTTCCGTTCGAAAGACATGGCGAGGCTGCGGAGGGCGTCGGTCGCCGCGGGTGCCTGCTCGATGACGGCGATGTGACAGGCGGTGGGGTAGACGTCGTTGGTGGACTGGTGGGCGTTGACGTGGTCGTTGGGATGGACCTGCCGATATTCACCCCGCCGCCCGCCGCGGCGTTCCTCGGCGAGGTTGGCGAGGACCTCGTTCACGTTCATGTTGGCGGAAGTCCCGCCGCCGCCGTGGAGGGCGTGGACGGGGAAATCCGTCGGCCGGAAGTGTTCGACGACGTCGTGCCCCGCTGCAACGATGGCCTCCGCCACGGCCGGGTCGATCCGGCCGATGCGTCCGTTCACCGCGGCCGCCGCCTGCTTGATCCACACCAGCCCCCGCACCAGGAGGGGGAAGTCGCCGAGGGTCTTCAGGCCGCATAAAGGGAAGTTTTCGACGGCACGCTGCGTCTGGGCTCCGTAGAGCGCCTCCGCCGGCACCCGCACCTCGCCCAGGAGATCGCTCTCACGTCGATAGCCGGAAGGCGGCATCGTTCAACCTCCGCCCCGGACCCGGCGGAACAGGTCGAGGAAGTTCCCGCCCAGGATGCCGCGGATGGCCTCGTCGTCGTAGCCGCGGTCGACGAGGGCCCGGGTGAAATTGGGGAGTTTCGAGGCGTTTTCGAGGCCCCGGGCGTAGGGGATGGTGGTGTCGTTGAGCGGCTGATGGGGACCGGCCACGCGCCGTGACGCGATGACCAGGTCCTCGGCGAAATCCACGTAGTCGGGTCCGAGGCCGATGTGGTTCGTCCCCACGAGTCCGGCCAGGTGTTCCAGGTGCCGGATCACGTCTTCGACGCTCGGGTCCTGCGCCGCCACGAAGCGGCCGATGAAGACGAGGCCGATCATCCCGCCGGCGTCGGCGATGGCCCGGATGGCGTCGTCGTCCAGGTTACGCTCGTGGGGGCACACGGCCCGGGCGTTGGAGTGGGACGCCATGACGGGCGCCTCGGACAGCGCGATCACGTCCCGGACCCCGGCCGGGCTCAGGTGGGAAAGGTCGATGACGATGCGGAGCCGGTTGAGCTCCTGCACCAGGGCGCGGCCGAAGTGGGAGAGTCCGGCGTTGGACGGCTCGGCCACGCCGTCGGCCGCGAGGTTGCGCTGGTGCCAGGTCAGGTTCATCACCCGGAGGCCGAGGCGGTGGAAGCAGCGCAGCAGGCCGAGGTCGCCTTCGACCGCCTCGGCGCCTTCCAACCCGAGGATCAGGCCGATCTTGCCCTGTTCGCGGGCTTTCTGGATGTCTTCGGGCTCGAGCGCCAGCATCAGGTCGTCCGGCGTCTCTTCGATCTCCCGGTACACGGCGTCGAGGGTGAGGAGGAAGTTCCGCGTCGGGTCCGTCCGATACGGATAGGGGTCGGGACCGAACTTGGGTATGGTGTTGAGGACGACCGCGTCCACGCCGCCGGCGCGCCAGCGGGGCAGGTGTCGGCGGGCGAAGACGCGCGTCTCGCCCCGGCCCCGCGACCGCACCACGTCGATGTGCACGTCGGAGTGCATGTCCACCACCCAGGAGGACCGGTGCAGTTCTGCGGCCCGTTGCTCGTTCCCGTCTCTCACTTCCACCGCTCCGCTCCTGTGTTCCCTTGCCTCGAGAAGGGGAATCCCCGTTGTCCGCCGCCGCAGTCGCCCCCCGTTCCGCTCAGGCCGTCGCGTCCCGCACCAGGCGCGCCACCGCCTCCACGTGGGGCGTGTGGGGGAACATGTCTACTGCCACGACGCGTTCGAGGCGCCATCCTTGCGACACCAGAGACTTGATGTCGCGGGCGAGGGTGGCGGGGTCGCACGAGACGTAGACCACGGCGTGGGCGTCGGCCTCGGCGAAGTGGGGGACCAGTGCCTTGGCGCCGGCGCGGGGCGGGTCGAGGAGGACGGCGTCCCAGGCCCCCTCGCGCAGGGCCCGGCCCATGGCGGCTTCGTCTCCCACGCGGTACTCGCCCCGGCCCTGGGCCGCCGCGGCCGCGATGGCGGCACGGTTGTGGTCGATGCCCACGACGCGGGTGGAGTCCGGCATGCCCAGGGAGAAGTTGCCGCTGCCGCAGTAGAGGTCGAGAAGGGTGTCGACCGGGCCCACCAGTTCCCGCGCCACCGCGGTCAGCCGTCGGTCGAGCAGCAGACTGGACTGGCTGAAGGTCCCGTTGACGATGGGGATGTTGTCGAACAAGAAGGCGGACCGGTCGTCGCGGCTGCGCAGGGAGTTGTAGCCGGGAAACAGCCGGGTCAGGATCGAATGGTGCTGCTTGGTCCAGACCAGCACCTCGTCCGCGGCCTCGGGATTGGCGGTGATCTCTACGGAATCGGTGATTTTCGCCTGCCACAGGCGCTCGAGGGCGGCGTTGAGGTGGGGATGGCACAAAGGGCATTGGCGGACCGGGCAGATGGCATGGGTGGCCCGGAGGTAGTAGCCCCATTGGCTGCCGTCGCCGTGGAACTCGGCGCGGGTGCGGTAGCCGAGACGGAGCTCGGGGTCCTCGACCCATTCCACGTCGGCTTCGACCCGCGCGATGCGCTGGAGGCTGTCCAGGACGATGCGGCGCTTCCACTCCGCCTGGGCGGGGTAGGCGAAATGGAGCCATCCGCAGGCGCCGCAGTGGCGCCCGACGGGACAGCATCCCGTGGCGTCTTGCCGGTGCGGCGACGGCTCCACGATGTCGGCGAGGACGCCCCACAAGACGCCCTTGGCCTCGCGTTCGACCACGATGCGCAGCCGATCGCCGGGCAGGGCATAGGGAACGAAGCACACGCGGTCGTCGATCCGGCATACGCCGTCGCCGCCGTGAGCCACGCCGGTGATGTCGACTACCGCGTCCATGGGGAAGCTTGCTCCTGCGACAGATAGCGTTGAAGGAAGGAGGCGTACACCGTGGCGGCGGCGTCGGCCACTCCTCCGGTGAAAGGGATGAGAAAGATCGGTGCCGTGCGCCAGATCTCGCCGGGGCCCAGGAGGCCCGGACCGGGCACACGCAAGGCGCACTCGGTGGGATCGGGATCGAAGAGGGTGAAGTGTCCGCCGCCCTGCCGGCCGAGGAACAGGCCCCGGTCCTCGAGGGCCAGGGCCGCGGCGGGCCGGTCGGTATGCCAGTCCGCCGCCGTCGTCCCCCGGGAGAAATCGTCGGTAAACACGCGCAGCCCGTCGCGGCGCAGGGGCAGCCGCTCGGGCAGGACTTCCCGGATCGGCAAGGGGTCGCCGCCCAGGTTCCTCACCGTCACGGTCCGGACCAGGGCCGGGTGGTCGTGGAACGCCAGGGTGCGGATGACCAGTTCCATGCCGGCCCCGCGCTGGGTCGACACGAGGGTGGCGCCCTGGACGCTGTTTTCCTCGCTCCAGGCAGTGTCGCCGAAATCCATGACGTCGAATTCGTCGTCTTCGATCTCGACCCGGTACTCGCCGCTGCGCCCGGCAAGCCACTCGAATCCGCCGTCCTTCTGGACCAGGGCGTTGGTGTTCCCGATGAAGGTGGACCAGGTTCGCTCGATCCAGCGGTTCCCCACCTGGGCGCGGGTCCGATCGATGTAGGTGTATGCGCGGTTGCTCATGTCTCCGTTCCGTTCGGCATGCCGCCGAGTATAACAGAGGCGGGCATTGGACACGCCGTCGCGTACCCGCGGCGTCCGGCGCCTTCGTGCGGGCGGGCGAAACGGATAGCGCTAGACGCCGGGCTGTTCGCGGGTCTCGATGAGCGACAGGACGTCGTCGGCGGTGCGGGCGGTGATGAGCTCTTCGCGGAAGGCGTTGTTGTTCAGGAGATGGGCGACGCCCGCGAGGGTGCGGACGTGTCCCTGGAAATTCCGGCGGGGCAGGACCAGCAAAATGATGAGGCGGGCCGGTTGGCCGTCGAGGGTCTCGAATGGGATGCCGCGCCGCGAGATGCCGATGGCAGCGAGGAAGTCGTCGATGCGGTCGCTCGAGCCGTGGGGAAGGGCGACGCCGTGCTCCATCCCCGTGGAAAGGGAGCGCTCCCGCTCTTCCACCACCTCGATGACGTGGTTGCGCAGGCTCATGGGGAGGTCTTTGGCCTGCACCAGCAGGTCGACAAGTTCTTCAATGGCCTCGTACTTGTCCAGCGCCTCCAGATCGGTCTTGATGACCTCCCTGTGCAGGATGTCCCCGAGCAGCATGCCCTATTCCTCCCCGCCTTCACCCCCGTTGACCGACACATTCTGCGCTTTCTTGCCGTCGGATTTCTTTTTCTTGATGCGCTTGAGCCGGAAGGTGTCTTCGCGCTCGCGCTCGTCGAGGACGCGGTAGATGCTCCGGACTTCCTCACGGAGCCGCGGCAGGAGGTATTCCTCGAGGGCGTTGATGCGCCGGCTGACCTTGCGCACTTCCTCGCCGATGATCATGAGGTTGCGCTCGGCGGGCGCGCAGGTGATGAGCTGTTCGAGCATGCGTTCGGCGTCCTCGGCGGCTTCAAAGACGTGGGAAGACACGTCGAAGCGGCCGAGAGAGCGGTCGCGGGTATGGCGAACGATGCGGGCGCCGTCGATCCGGCCCAGTTCGAGCCCCCAGACCTTCTCCGTCGTGACGTCGATGCTGAGTTCGCGGCGGCCGGCCACGCCCGCGGAGCGCAGTTCGGGCGTGCCGCGGACGGCCCGGGCGAGGGCCGTCGAAACGGCCGAGGTGCGGCCGCGCGTATGCAGTTCCTGGCGCAGGTGGCGGAGCTGCCGCGCCCGGGCGATGAGCTCTTTGAGAAGGGCCTCCCGCTTGCCTTTAAGCAGGGTGACCCCGTCGGCGGCGAGCTTGATCTGGGCCCGCTTCGCCAACAGGTTCATGCGTGTCGGTGCGCTGCTGTCGAGACTCACAGTATGGGTTCTCTTGTATGTTCGAGCCGGGCAAGCGAGCCATTTCCGGGGTTCCGGGTTCCGGGCCCGATGTCGGGCCGCGGCCGTCGCCGCTCAGTCCCTGTCGTCCGGGGCCCGGGAAATGGCTCGCCTGCCGGCTCCTTTCGGCAAAAGGCTAATTCGTGATGGCCGGCCGGAAGTTCTTCTCGGCCTCGTCAAAGTACTGGTCGATGAATTCGCGGCTGAGACGGGTCAGCTCCTGGCGCGGCAGCACGGTCAGCAACTGCCAGCCGAGGTCCATCGTCTCTTCGATGGTGCGCCGCGTGGCGCCCTGGCCGATCATCTGGGCCTCGAACTCGCGGGCGAAGCGCAGGTACTTCTTGTCGAGTTCGCCCAGGGCGTCTTCACCGACGATGGCCATGAGCTTGCGCACGTCACGCCCTTGGGCGTAGGCGGCGTAGAGCTGGTTGGCCAACTGGCGATGGTCGGCGCGGGTGCGCCCGTCGCCGATGCCGTTGTTCATCAGCCGGGACAGCGAGGGCAGCACGTCCACGGGCGGGAACACGCCCTGGCGGTGCAGGCCCCGGTTCAGCACGATCTGGCCCTCGGTGATGTAACCCGTGAGGTCCGGGATCGGGTGCGTCATGTCGTCGTCCGGCATGGTGAGCATGGGCACCTGGGTGACCGAGCCGCGCTTGCCGCGGATGCGTCCCGCGCGCTCGTAGATCTGCGACAAGTCCGTGTACATGTACCCGGGATAGCCGCGGCGGCCGGGAATTTCTTCGCGGGCCGACGAGATCTGACGCAGGGCCTCGCAGTAGTTGGTCATGTCGGTGAGCACCACCAGCACCTGGTAATCGTGCTCGAAGGCGAGGTACTCCGCCACGGTGAGGGCCATGCGCGGCGTGAAGATGCGCTCGATGGCGGGGTCGTTGGCCTTGTTGATGAAGGCCACCACGCGTCCGCCCTGGCCGCTCTGGTCAAAGGACCGCAGGAAGTACGAGGCCTCGCGGTCCGTGATGCCCATGGCGCCGAACACCACCACGAACTCTTCCGAGTCGCCCTTGGTGCTGGCCTGCTGGACCAGCAGGGCCGCCACTTCGTTCGCCGGAAGGCCCGACCCGAAGAAGATGGGCAGCTTCTGGCCGCGCACCAGGGTGTTGAAGCCGTCGATGGACGAAATGCCCGTCTCGATGAAGTCGTTGGGCTTGTCGCGGGCCACGGGGTTGATGGCCGTGCCGGTGATGTCCAGCTCTTTGTCGGCCACCACGGGGGGCAGGCCGTCGATGGGCACGCCCGTGCCGTTGAACCGGCGGCCGACGATGTCCTTCGACACGGCGACCCGGGCGCCCTCGTGCTTCAGCGACACGGAGGTGCGCTTGATGTCGATGCCCTGGGTGCCCTGAAGCACCTGGACGACGGCGTGCTCCTTGCTCGCTTCGAGGACCTGGCCCTCGCGCGTGGTGCCGTCTTCGAGCACGAGATCGAGAATGGCCCCCGTGGGAAAGCGGTCGCCGTTGGACAGGAAGACCAGCGGGCCGGTGACGTAGGTGAGGTCCCAGTATTCCTTGTGCAGGAAACCGTTGGCCGGCTTGGCGGTGACTTCGGTATCCATTAGCTTATCCTTTTTTCGTTGCGAGTTCGTCGAGAGCTCGCTTGACGTTTTCCATCACTTCCTGCTTGCGCTCGACGAACTGGTCGCTGGGAACGTCGCGCAGGCGGGCCACCTGCTCGCGCACGGGCAGTTCCATGAGCCGGTTCAGGGTGATGCCCCGGTTGAGCGTATCCTGGGCCAGGCGATAGAACACGATGAGCGCGTTGAGCAGGCCGCCCGTCTTCTCCAGCGACGAGAAGGCATCGTTCTCGCTGAAGGCGTTCTGCTGGAGGAACACTTCCCGGATCATGCGGCCGATCTCGAGGATCAGGCGCTCGTTGTCCTGGAGCGCGTCGGGGCCCACGAGCTGGACCACTTCCTGCAGTTCGGCGTCGCGCTGCATCAGGGCCACCGCCTCCTGGCGGTCTTCGATCCAGCCCCGGGGCGCGTTTTCCGCAAACCAGGGATCGAGGTCGTGGAAGTACAGCGAGAAGCTGCGGTTCCAGTTGACCGACGGATAGTGACGGCGGTAGGCCAGCGCGGCGTCGAGGGCCCACAGGGCGCCCGCCACGCGCAGCGAGGTCTGGGTCACGGGCTCGGAGAAGTCGCCGCCGGGAGGCGAAACCGCGCCCACCAGGGTGAGGGAGCCCGAACGGAGCTTGTCGGCGTCTTCGCTCTCGCCGCCCTGACACACGACGCGGCCGGCGCGCTCGTAGAATTCCGAGATGCGGGCCGCCAGGTAGGGCGGATAGCCTTCTTCACCGGGCATCTCTTCCAGGCGCGACGAGATCTCGCGCAGGGCCTCCGCCCAGCGGGACGTCGAGTCGGCCATGAGCGCCACGTTGTAGCCCATGTCGCGGTAGTACTCGGCAAGGGTGATGCCGGTGTAGACGGAGGCGTCGCGGGCGGCCACGGGCATGTTCGACGTGTTCACCACGAGGACGGTCCGGTCCATGAGGGGGCCGCCCGTCTTAGGGTCTTCCAGCTCGGGGAATTCCGAGAGCACGTCGGCCATCTCGTTGCCGCGCTCGCCGCAGCCCACGTACACGATCACGTCGGCGTCGGCGTACTTCGACAGGGTCTGCTCCACCACGGTCTTGCCCGTGCCGAACCCGCCCGGCACGATGGCCGAGCCGCCCCGGGCGATGGGGAACAGGCAGTCGAGCACGCGCTGGCCCGTGATGAAGGGATAGTCGCCGGCGAGCTTGCGGGCGATGGGGCGCGGCGTCTTCACCGGCCACCGATGATAAAGCTTGAGCTCGGTGCCGTTGTCGAGGACGGCGATGACGTCTTCGATGGTGTATTCGCCTTCAGAGACGATCCGGGCGATCTTGCCGGATACGTTCGGCGGCACCAGGACCGAGTGGGTCAGGTGCTGGGTTTCCGGTACGGTGCCGAGAACGGTGCCGCCCGAAACCTCGTCGCCGACCTGGACCCGGGGGGTGAACTGCCATTTCCGCTCGCGGTCGAGGGCCTGGGCGGTGAGGCCGCGGCCGATAAAGTCGCCGGAGCTGTCCCACAGGGTCTTGAGGGGCCGCTGGATGCCGTCGAAGGTCGAGCCGAGCAGGCCCGGTCCGAGCTCCACGGCGAGGGCGGAGCCGGTGGTCTCGACGGGCTCTCCGAGGTACATGCCCTGCGTATCTTCAAAGACCTGGGCGTATACGGTGTCGCCGTCGATGCGGATCACCTCGCCCATGAGGCCCATCTTGCCCACGCGCAGGATTTCGCCCATGCCCACGCCCAGCATGCCCGATGCCGCGATCATGGGCCCCGAGATGCGCGTAAGCCGGCCCACCGGTCTTTGGGTATCGGGGTCGATAATTGCCGCCATTTGTCTTGTCACTCCAATCTGATTTCGTAGCCCACGGCCGGTTTGAGCACGGAGGAAATATACGTGTCCACGTCGGATTCCTCGCGGTCGAAGGCGGGGCAGAACACCACGAGCGGCAGGCCCCGGTGCCGCGCCAGTTGCGTCGCGAAAAATTCCGAGAAGCCCGCCCGGAATTCCTCCTGAACGATGACCAACTGCGTCCCCTCCTCCCGGAGGTGCTGCGCGAGGACTTGTTCCGCCTCGGAAGCCTCACGGACTTCCACCACGGGAACGCCCGTCAGCGCAAGTTGAAGCGCCACTTGGTCTTTCGCTATGGCGATAACGTTAGGCATAAATAATCTCTTCCCGGACACGGCCTTGCGGCAGGTCCCGGGCAATTCCCCGAGCGATGAGCCGGAGATTCAGCGCTTCGTTGTACTTCAGCCAGGCATACAGCATCAGCACCGCGATGCTGAACAGGTTCTGCCGGGCCAGGCGGCGGATTTCACCAATGACGATCCGCTCGAAGAACCGCTCCAGGGCCGAGAACCGCCCCGTATGGATGTACGCGGCCAGGGTCTGCGACATCTCCCGGTAGGCGGTGGCGCCCAGGGGCGCGACCAGGTCCTCCGGGGCTTCGGCCTCGGCCAGGCGCTTCAGCACCTCCGCCGAGAGGCTTCCAAAGGGAAGCACCCGGTCGAGGACCTTTTCGGAATCCTCTTCGTGACGGGCCCGGTACAGGATGCGCAGATTGATGCGGTCGATCTCCATCTGGATCAGCCGCAGCAGGAACCGGCTGTCTTCGTCGTCGCGACCGCGAAGCCGCTTCGCCGTGTCGGAGAAGTACCGGCGGTCGATCGCTTCCTCGAGGATCTCGAGGCGGCGCGTCTCCTGATACTCCGCCAGGTGCTGCTGGAGCGGCTGGGCCAGCTCGGGGTTCCACCCGACCAGCCTCGCCACCACTTCGGTCATGTTGTCGACATCGTGCGGGTTGAAATAGCGCGGCACG
>CAYVOE010000052.1:0-7094 GCA_964452795.1 uncultured Nitrospiraceae bacterium | reverse complement strand
TGTCGGCGGCCACGATCTCGTTGATCAGGGGCACCGTGAGGGTGGGGCCGGGCGGCACGTCCTCGAGGGCCCGTTCGGGATCGAGGTTGTGATGTTTGGTCCGCAGGATGGCCTTGACCGCGGCCAGGTCCCACCGCTGGAGAAAGATTTCGGCCAGGTCGCGGAAATCGCCCTGGGCGAACTTGATGAGCCGCTGAAAGGTCCGGACGAGGTTGCGCGAAACGGCGTCCTCGACGGCGTCCGCCCCCTGGTAGCGGGTGAGGGCCTCCGCCATCTCCGCCTCATACGGCGAGTTCAACAGGAATTCGATCATCCGGTCGATGTCGCCGAAGGCCAGGATCTCGTCCAACTGCTCGCGGGTGAGCAGGAGGCTCTTCATGGCGCGCACGCGCGTGTTGTAATAAACCATGAAAGAGTCGATTTTTTCCATGCGTCACCCTTCTCCGAACAGTCGGTCCTGGCAGAGTTTGCGGGCGTGGTTGATCACGATCTCGAGCCGTCCCGACAAGGTGTTGCTGATGCGGAACGTGCGGCGCGGGTCCTGAACGGCCACGCCGTCCACCACGTCCGGCCAGGGTTCCACCGTCAGGCCGCCTCGACCCGTCTGCTCCAGCCAGGAACGGACGGCGTCGACGTGAGCCGCCGGCGCCAGCACCACCAGGTCGTTGCGCGTCTCCTGCTCGAGGATCTCCGCCAGCAGCGCCTCGAGTACGGAGACAAAGCCGGGCGAATCGGCGCGGCGGGCCAGTTCCCGCCGCACCTCCTCGAGCACTTCTTCGACCACCTGGTGCTGGGCCGCGAGCCGGTTCTTTTCCGCCTCGGAACTCACCTGCTGGCGCGTCCGCCGATCGGCCGCTTCGATCTCGGCCCGGGCGGATTCCATGCCGCGGGTGTACAGCTCTTCGGCGGTCCGCTGGCCTTCGGCGCGGATGCGGTCCGCTTCCTGCCGGGCATCGGCCAGGCGCTTTTCCACGGTCTGCGCGACCTGTTGCGCCATGGAGTCGAAGAGTGCGGGGGTAGTCGCCATTCGGCAGACTCCTTAGCCGATGCCGAGCCAGAGCAGGATCGAGATCACGAAGCCGAAGATCACCAGCGTTTCCGGGATGGCGATCAGCACCAGGATCAGACCGAAGAGATCCGGCTTCTCCGCCAGGGCTCCCGTGCCGCCCGCGCCGACCGCCGCCTGCACGCGCGCGGTGGCGATGGCCGTCAGGCTGATGGCCAGCGCCGATCCGATGGCCAGCCCCAGCACCCGCACGGCTTCCGCCATGGTGTACGTGCCGGCAACGGCTTCGGCCGCGTGCTCATCCTGCGCAAAAGCTGCGGGCGACAACACCATAAAGCCGGCCAAAAGGGCCAGCGTGAGCACCGCAAGCTTCTTTCGATTTCCCAAGGTCACCATATTGCCTCCTTCCTGAACGGTTTGTACGCTCTACCTTCCGGCGCGTAGAACTTGGACAGAAACTCCACATAGTTCAACCGCAACGAGTGGATCGTAGGGCTGAACATGGAAAGCACGATGTTGAAAAAGTGGATGAGGATGGCCAGGAGGATCCCAACGAGCCCCAGGGCCTCTCCCACCCGATTGGCAAGGTCCGCCAGCACCACGGCGGCAATGCCCAGCGCCATCAGGCGCGCATAGGACAGAATGTTGCTGACCAGCGAGAAGATCTCGAGGACGTGGACCGCGGCGAAGGCCTTGGCGGCCCGGATCAGCAGCACCAGGCACCCGATAAAGAGAATGAGCGCCAGGCCCAGGCCCAGTCCGCGGGGCAGAAAGCCCGCCAGCGAAAAGACCGCCACGATCAGGGCCGTGAGACCGAGCGTGCTGCCCAGCTTCTCTTCCGCGTGGTGCTTGTGGCCGAGCCGGTAGTTTTCCCAGACGGCCACGAGGAGACTCAGGTAAATGTGGATGACGCCGATGGCCACGGCCGCGATCAGGAGGATCTGTACCGCCTCTTCGATGTGGCCGCGGTGGATCCACAGCACCGGCATCCCGAAGCGTTCTCCGAAGCTGCCGAAGAACTCGCCGTATAAGATGCCGAAGAACATGGCGGATGCGCTGGCGTAAAAGCCGATGGTGGTGGCCTGAACCACCACGGGGTAGTGGCGGAACTTGCGGCGCAGCAGCCACACCAGGCCCATGATGCTGAGGCCGTATCCCAGGTCGCCCACGATGAACCCGAAGAACAAGACAAAGAAAATGCCCACCAGCGGGCTGGGATCGAAGGTGCCGTATGTGGGCGGCTTGAAGATCATCAGGGTGGTCTCGAAGGGCCGCAGCCACTTGTGGTTCTGCAGCAGCGTGGGCACCTGGCGCCGTTCAATGCCTTCCATCGGAAGACGGGTGACGCTGACCCGGCCGGGAAACCGCTCGTCGAGCAGGCGCTCGAGATCGGCGCTGCGGTCCGCGGGCGACCAGCCCTGGATCACGGCGACGAGGTTGCTCTGGGCAAAGGAATCGACCACCTGGAGCTGGGCCAGCTTGTCGGCCACGATCCGCTGCATTGCCGCCAGCGCCGGACCCCGCTCGCGCGACGTCCGATTCAGCTCTTCTTCGATCCGCTCGAGCTCCTGGCGCTGAGAAGCCACGGTCCGGTCGATCCGGGCAATCACTTCCGAGACCTCGAGGCCGCGGAGGGAGTTGTCGGGAACGTCCACGGGCGTAATGCCTTCGTCGGCCAGGATCCGGCCCGCGAGGTCGTCCTCGTCCTGAGAATAAAGGATAAGGCCGGCGACGGTCTTGCGTCCCACGGGCTGGGTAATGAGCTCCACCTGGCTGAGCCGGGCCTTCAGCCGCTCCTCGAGGGCGGGGACCGCCCGCGCCACGTCGCCCTGGAGCACCACCGCCCGGGCGCCGTGGCCCAGGGTCACGTTGCGCTCGCCCAGCACGGGGCGGATGTTCTCGAGCATGCGCCGGTAGTTCTCAAGAATTTCGAGATTGTCGCGCAGGTTGGCCCGTTGACGCACCTTGGCCCGAAGCTCTTCCGTCCATTCCCGGGCCCGGTCGAGGAACTCGTCGCCGTAGAGCTCGGGAAGGGAGCGGGCCGCCTGCGCCACCTCGTCGTATCGGGGCTTCACCGTCAGAAGGGGCTCGGTCTCGCGCAGGAGACGGGCCAGCTCCTCGACACGCTCGGCCTGGTCGCGCTGGTCGTCGTCCAGATGGACGCGGTGCAGGAAGTCGGGGACGTTCTCCAGGGCCAGGGGGACTTCTTCGACGTGAAGGAGCCCGGCCTCCTGGAGGGCAAGCGTGAGCGGTCGGAGATCGTCGCGCAGGCAGACGATCTCCAGGCGGTCCATTCTAGCTATCATCGGGAACCCTCGAGCGGCTGGGGCAAGATGAGCGCGATGACTTCTTCGATGACCTGGGGCGTGCGCTGACGGGCTTCCGTCCGGCGCCGCTCCAGTTCCTCCGCCGCGGCCTGACGGAGTTCCTCGCGCAGCCGCTCGCGCGCCGCCTCCGCCTCCCGCCGAAGGTTCAGGATTTCCTGCTCGAGCCGGCGCTGACGTTCGTCAATGACGCGGCCCGCTTCGCTTCGGGCGTCGGCAACGATGGCGTCCGCCTCCTGCTGGGCCGCGTCGAGTTTCGCAACCAGGTCCTGTTCGTGTCGGGCGACCGCTTCCAGGATCGAGCCCGAGCCAATATCGGATTTAGCCACAGTACTCCGTTGTCCGGATAATGGGGTGTGGGCAGTGCCGTTCGGCGCGCGATTGAAACCTACCCAAAATGCCTCTATTTCACAAAAAAGCCGGCTCGCGCCGACTTCACAGCGGGCAATGTTGCCAGAACCGAGCGGAAGTGTCAAGCATTAGAGCAAGAAGTGCGCCGAAGACCCCTCGCAAGGCGGATCGGCGCGGAATCGGGCGGCCGCGGGTTGCACCCCGTTTCAGCTTATGTTACATTGAATTTGTCAGTTTTAGTGCGCCTCGCTCGGGCGTTCTCCTCCGCTGAGACGCTCCTCCTCGACCCACATTCCAACTCCATTACCCCCCGCTCGAACTGTCCCTTTTCGGGGCAGACACGGAGGTATCCCCATGCGTATCCCTATCTTGATGCTGTCGCTGGCGGCCGCCGGGTTCTGGGCGGCCACGCCGGCCTTTACTCAGAATACACCAGAAAGTTCGTCGCAATCCACCGAGGCCTCCGCCGGCGCGAAGGGCGGCTCGGGCGTCGGCACCCCGCTCCACATAGACCCCGCCGCCGTTCGGAAGATTCAGCAAACCCTTCAGGAGCAAGGCTTTGACCCCGGGAGCACGGACGGACAATGGAGCGACGGCACCTCCGAAGCCCTCCGACAATTCCAGGAGTCCAAGGGCATCGAAGCCACCGGAAACGTGACCCTGCGCACCCTGGCCGCGCTGGACATGGGCGCCATCCTGGCGGGCCGGGAGTCGGACATGCCCGAAGCCGCGTCGGGCGATGAAGCGGCCGGGGGGCAGGAAGGGGTGCCGGTGTACGCCGGTCCGGCCACGTTGTACCAGATTCAGTCCGCCCTCGTGCGCGAGGGTTTCGACGTGGGAGAACCCGACGGCGTGTGGGCGGAAAAGGTCCGGGAAGCCCTCCGCAGCTTCCAGCGCGACCGGGGCCTCGACGCCACGGGTGCACTGGATTTCCAGACGATGTCGGCCCTCGGAATGGATGAAATGCTGAACGGAATCGCGCAGGGCGAACCCATGGCCGGCATCGAGGGTCGGGTGACCTTGACCGAAGCGGCCGTCGAGGCCGGCGGCGCACAGATCTACGTCAGCCCGGAGAATGTTCGCCAGCTCCAGCAGGCCCTGACGCAGGAAGGCCACGATCTGGGCGAGCCCGACGGCGTCTGGGGCAAGAACACCGCCAAGGCGGTCCGCGCGTACCAGGAGGCCCAGGGCCTGGCCGTCACCGGCACGCTTGACAACAAGACCCTCGCGTCGCTGGGCGTCGACGTGGGATTCGGCTCCGCCGCAGGGGCGGTCCAGGCCCGGACCCGGGACCCCGAGGCCCTCGACCAGGAGCGCCGGCAGCAGGCCGCGGGGGAAGACACCGAAGCCATCGATCGGCCTTCGCAACAGCAGGCGGCCCAGCAGCCGGAATAGCCGCCCTCAATCACCGTTTCTTCCGCGCCCCTTGACTCAAGCGGCGGCCGGTGTCCCCGCAGGACGTCGGTCGCCGCCGTCTCATTCTTTGACGGACGGGGGAGAGTCGAAAGGCGGGAAAAACTCGTCCGAGGCCAGCACATACTCGGCCAGGACCTCGGCCACCACCCCGTTTCCCCGTTCCGACAGGTGGCCGTCCTCGAGATAATGGGTTTCCCGGACGCCTCCGCAGGCCCGTAACGGTTCGAGCACCGAGACGAAAGGAATGCCCTCCCTTAGCAGGAATTCTTCGGTCATGCGGAGGGACTTGCCCCGGTCGTAGAGGTCGGGCGACGGGATCTCCTGGAGCACCGCCTGCCAGCGGTCGTCGAAGATCTGGGGGATTCCCGGAATGCAATAGGCCATGAAGGGGATGCCCCGGACCCGGCACTCGTCGCGGATCTCGAGCACGCAGCGCTGAAAAAGGGAAAAGGCCTCGTCCAGCTCCGGATACCCCTCCGCCAGATCGGCCTCCAACACGTAGGGCCGATTCACGGAAGGCGGCCGTTTCGCCGTGGGCGGCGTCAGAAGACGGCACCGGTTGCCCGCGCGGACGATCCATCGCCGAGACGTGGCCAGGCACAGGGCCCGGTAGGCGTGGGAACGACGACGAAGGGCCGTATCGAGGCGATAGGCGAGCCGGTCTCCGTAGCGGTAGACATCCACCGCTTCCAGCCACAACGGGGCGTAGGCCCGCAGGTGTTTTCCGGCGGACTCGAGGGCGTTGCCGATGTCGTTCATCGGGAAGATCTGCAGGATCACGGCGTCCGGTTCCAGCGGCAGGGCCCGTTCCCGCAGCATGCCCAGTTCCTGCAACGGACCCGCCCCGCCCAGGCCGCAGTTCAACACCCGCACCTCTCGACCCGGCGACGCTTCGCGGAGCCGCACCTCGAGCTGCTTGGGGATGCTGTCGGCGGGCGCCGTGGTATGGCCCATGGTGAAGGAGTCGCCGAGCATGGCGATGCGGTACTCACCCGGCGCCTTGTCGGGGTATTCCACGTCGCGCAGGCCCTGGGACGACGTGGCGAAGTCGATGCGTTTGCTTTTCCCTTCCGGGAGCGCGATGCGGTGGTGGCCACGGCCGTTCGGGGCGAGGAGGAAGACGTATTCGGGGTGGCGGGCGTAGATGCCGAGCATGTCCGGCGGTTCCGGCAACAGGAGCCGCGCCCCCAGTTCCAACCCGCCCAGGGAAACGACCGTGGACGTCACGACGAGGGCGGCCGTCAAGGCCCCGGTCCGAAGGATGCTCGCTGCCGTTGCGTCTTGCCGCGGCCCGGTTCGAAGGCGCCACGTAAGCCACGCGAACAGC
This sequence comes from uncultured Nitrospiraceae bacterium, assembly GCA_964452795.1. Lineage (GTDB taxonomy): Bacteria > Hydrogenedentota > Hydrogenedentia > Hydrogenedentales > SLHB01 > CAYVOE01. Next base: position 670 of record CAYVOE010000052.1, on the reverse strand, counting down.
ACCGCCCAGGACCCCGCCCGTTCCAAAGGAACCTCGCGGTCCAGCGTTGCCGCCGCGGCCACCACCGCTACGACCGCCGCCGCGGTTCGGATACAGGCGCGCAGCCACGGCCTCGCCCAGGGCAGAGGCGCCGACGCCGGCTGTCGCAGGAGTGCGCGGGCCCCCGAATCGAGCAGGGCCCCCGCCACCGCCGCCGGGAGCACCCATCGTCCCAGATCAGCCGGCACGAGTTCCCCGGCATGAAGGATCGGGTCCGCCACCGCGACGGATGCGCTCACCAGGATCGTCCACCCCAGGCACACGGACGGCGGAACGAGGGCAATGGCCGCGGCGAACAGAACGGCCTCCGTTACGCCGCCGAACCCGCTCCATACCCAGCCGATCGGTACCACCGCCCATGCAATGACCCGGAAGGCCCTTCCCCGCAAGATTCCTACTCCTTCCTAATGAGACCAAGCCGTTCCCCGTTCCGCGCCCCGCCCGTATCCTATCCCACCACCCTCCGCCGCCTCCACCGCGTGCGCCCGTCCCCGCAGGCCATCCCCCGAAGCGTCTCCATCCGCCGCGCCCTGTCCCCACCAACGCTCTGACCGTTTTGGAATGACCCTCCGCCTACGGAAAATTCCCCGAAGGGGATACATGATTTAGCCCAGGGTCAGCGAGCGTAAGC
>CAYVOE010000051.1:0-17586 GCA_964452795.1 uncultured Nitrospiraceae bacterium | reverse complement strand
GACGCCCTGCCCTTCGCCCAGCCGCCGCTGGTGTACGACTTCCGAATCAACGCCCGCGGCACCGTGGCCGAGGCCATGGACGGCGACGAGGCGGTCATGCCGTCGCGGTACTACGCGCTGCAGGTGCCGGAGCTGGTCCGTCAACCCCCGGAAGCCCTGTCCTACCTGCGCCGGGCCGAGCTGGACCACTTCGCCAACGCCCTGGACCGTCCCGAAGAGACCCAGCGCATGCTGCGCACCCTGGTAAGCCACCTCTTTCGCGTCGCCACCCCCGCCAGTCGGGCCGAACGCACCGCCTGGGACGAGGAGGCCGAACGGATCAAGACGGAATACGGTTTCGACGCCGTCCACCACGAGCAGATGCGCGACGACCTGCGGGCGGGACGCATCGGCCTGGCCCACAACCGGCTCGCGCCCGACGCCGACATACAGGACGTGCGCGACGACGACGTCATCCGCCTGGAGGATGTCGACGACGCCCGCGAACGGGGCGAACGACACCTGCGCGAGGGGCGCGTGGCCGTGCTGACCCTGGCGGCCGGCGTCGGCAGCCGCTGGACCACCGGCGCCGGCGTGATCAAGGCGGTGAACCCCTTCGCCATGATGGGCGGCCGGCACCGATCGTTCCTCGAGATCCACGTGGCCAAGACCCGGCAGGCCGCCGAACGGTGGGGCGTCGCCTTCCCTCACATCGTGTCCACCAGCCTCCTGACCGACGCCGCCATCCGCCGCCACGGGGCCATGGAGCGGAACTACGGCTACGAAGGACCGCTCTACCTCTCGCCCGGCCGATCCATCGGGCAGCGCCTCATTCCCACGGTGCGGGACCTCCTGTTCCTCTGGCAGGAGATGCCCCAGGAAACCCTGGACGAGCAGAAGCAGAAGGTGCGCGACGCCGTCCGAGGCGCGCTGGTGGACTGGGCCCGAACCCAGGGCGAGGCCGGCGACTACGTGGACAACGTGCCCATCCAGCGGTTCAACCCGCCCGGCCATTGGTACGAAGTGCCCAATCTACTGCGAAACGGCGGGCTGGCGCGCCTGCTGACGGAGCACCCTCAGGTTGAAACCCTGATGCTCCACAACATCGACACCCTGGGCGTCGACCTCGACCCGGCCGCCCTGGGCGCCCACCTCGAATCGGGGGCCGACCTGAGCTTCGAGGTGGTGCCGCGGCGCATCGAGGACCGGGGCGGCGGCCTGGCCCGCATCAACGGCCGGGTGCGGCTCCTCGAGGGCCTCGCCCAGCCCCGGGAAACGGACGAGCTGAAACTGCGGTATTACAACAGCATGACCACGTGGATCCGGATCGATGCCATGCTCGATCTCTTCGGCCTGACCCGCGCCGATCTCGAAGCCGGAGGCCCCCGCATCGCCGAGGCCGTGCGCCGCGTCGCCCAGCGCATGCCCACCTACGTCACCATCAAGGACGTCAAGCGCCGCTGGGGCCAGGGTCGCGAGGACGTGTATCCCGTAGCCCAGTTCGAAAAACTCTGGAGCGACATGACCACCCTGCCCGATCTGCGCTGCTCCTTCATCGCCGTGCCCCGGCTCCGCGGTCAGCAGCTCAAGGACCCGGCCCAGCTCGACGCGTGGATCCAGGACGGCAGCCGCGACTACGTGGCCCGCCTTGCCGGGTTCGAATCGGGCGATCCGGTTGACATCTCCGAGGGGTTTTCCCTTTAATGCGCGGGTGACGGCATAGGGAGTCGAAATGCCCGCGGATCCCATTCTCGAAGTTCGCGACATCCGAAAAGTATTCCCCGGCACGGTGGCCCTCGACGGGGTGAGCCTCGCCGTGCTTCCGGGCGAAGTCCACGGCCTCATCGGCGAGAACGGCGCCGGCAAGTCGACCCTCATGCGGATCCTCGCGGGGGCCGCCGCGCCCACGTCCGGCACGGTCCTCGTCCACGGGCAACCCGTCGAGCTGCGCAACGTGCGCGAGGCGCGGGATCGGGGCATCGTAATGGTGTACCAGGAACTCGAGAACGTGCCCGTCCTCTCCGTCGCCGAGAACCTCTTCCTGGGCCGCCTCCCCCGGGGACGCTCCGGCGTTTTCATCGATACGCGCCGGCTCTACGCGGAGGCCGCAGAACTCCTGCAGCGGTACGGGCTCGACGTGAACCCGCGCCAGCGCATGTCGTCCCTTTCCACGGCGCACCAGCAGCTCGTCGAGATCGTGAAGGCCGTGTCCGTCGCCGACGCCCGCGTCATCATCATGGACGAGCCCACCTCGTCGCTTACGGCTCGGGAAACCGAGCGGCTCTTCGAAATCATCGGCCGCCTGCGCTCCCGCGGGATCAGCGTGATCTACATTTCCCACCGCCTCGACGAAATCACGGAGCTGGCCGACCGCGTCACCGTCCTCCGCGACGGGCGGAACCAGGGCACGCTGGAACGCGCCGAGCTCGACCGGCGGAAGCTCGTTTCCCTCATGATCGGGCACGACCTCAAGACGACCGTGAAGCCGCGGCTCGCCGAGTACCGGCCCGTCCTCGAGATCAAGGACCTATCCATCGCGGGCAAGATCGATCGCTTCAGCGCCAGGCTCTACCGGGGCGAGATCCTGGGCATCGCGGGACTCGTGGGCTCGGGCAAGGACGAGCTTGTAAAAGGCCTCTTCGGACTCTGGCCCCTGCGCTCCGGCGAAATCACCCTCGAAGGCGAACGCCTGCGCATCCGAAGCCCCCGCGACGCCATCCGCCGCGGCATGCTCTATCTTCCCGAGGAGCGCAAGGAACAGTCCGTCTTCGCGCCCCTTTCGGTTATCGACAACATTACGGCCACGTGGCTGGCCTTTCACAACGGGCCCTTCTGGGGCCGACGCCGGGCGGAGCGCGCCCTCGCGGCGGAGCTGTGTGCGGCCCTGAACGTCAAGACGCCGTCCGGGGCGACGCCGGCGGGCCACCTCAGCGGCGGCAATCAGCAGAAGGTGATCCTCGCGCGGTTGCTGGCCCTTTCTCCCCGGATCCTGGTCTTGAACGATCCCACCCGCGGTGTCGATATCGGCAGCAAAGAGGAGATCCACGGCATCATCCGGGGGCTGGCGGCCCAGGGAACGTCCATCATCGTGCTGTCTTCCGAGATCCCCGAGCTCGAATACCTCGCCCACCGCGTCATCGTCCTGTCCCGGGGCGAAATCTGCGGCGAATTCGAAGAAGGCACCATGAGCGCCGAGGCCATCCTGGCCTGTGCCACGCGGGCGGCGAGCTAGCATGTCGAAGCTGCGGTCGGTCGCGGGGGTCGTTCCTCCTCAGCTCATCATCCTGCTCCTGCTGGTGGGCTACCTTTCCTGGGCCCTCCCGGAGAGCTTTCCCACCCTCGACAACGGCGTCAACATCGCCAAGCAGATCTCGGTGCTCGCCATCGTCAGCGCCGGCCTCACGCTGGTCGCCATCGGCGGATGGCTGGACCTGTCGGTGGGCTCCACCTTCTCCCTGTTGAGCGTGATGTCCGTCACGCTCCAGCCCTCAAACCCGTGGGCCGCGGTGCTCGTGCCCCTGGCGGCGGCGGTGCTCATCGGCACGGTCAACGGCGCCATCGTGGGCCGGCTCAACGCCAACTCCATCGTGGTAACCCTCGGCTCCCTGTCGGTCGTCGGCGGCATCGCCCTCTTGTGGACGAACGGCGCCACGGTCCGCGCCGTCGAGGGCACCTGGTACTCCGTGCCGGGCCGGGGCGTGTTCCTCGGCGTGCCGCTCTTCGTGTACGCCTTCCTCATCCTGGTCGTGATCTACGAGCTTATCCTGCGGCGCACCGTGTTCGGCCGATCGCTGCGCTACGTGGGCACCAACCCCGAGGCGGCCCGCATCGCCGGCGTGTCGCTGACGGGCACGGCCATCGGGGCCTTCGTCTTGTGCAGCGCGGCCGTGGCCGTGGCGGCCCTGCTCCAGGCCTCGCGCGTGTCGAGCGCCGACCCCATGGCGGGAGCCGAACTCGAGTTCAACGCCATCACGGCCATCGTCATCGGCGGGGTGAGCCTCCGGGGCGGCAAGGGCACGGTGATCAAGACCTTGATCGGCGTGTTGCTGTTGTCGGTCATCGAAAACGGGCTGCGGCTGTACAACGTCCCCTTCGAGTGGCAGTACATCACCAAGGGGTTGCTCATCCTCATCGCCCTCGTCGCCGACACGCGGGAAAGGAGGACCCTTGAACGGTAGGTCGCGCTGGGAGCTCATCTGGGAGACGCGGATCGTCGTCCTCATCGTCCTGGTCATCGTGGGGGCGACCCTCGCGAATCCCCGGTTCCTCACGCCGACGAGCTTCGGCACCATCTTCCGCGTGATCTCGGTGGAAGGCATCATCGTGCTGGGCCTGGCGTACCTGCTCATCGCCGGCGAGATCGACCTGTCCGTGGGCGCCACCATGGCCCTGGGGGCCGTCCTCGCCGTAATGGCCCAATCCCACGGCATAGGGGCCGGCGTGGCCGCGGGGATCGGCGGAGGGCTCCTCGTGGGCATGGCCAACGGGTTCGTCGTCACCCGGCTTCGCCTCGACTCCATCCCGGCGACGCTCGGCATGATGGTGCTGATTCAAGGGATCGTCTTCGCCCTCACCGACCGCCAGACCCTCAAGGGCACCAACCCGGACTTCCCCGTGCTCGACCGGGCCGAGCTCCTCGGCATTCCCCTGCCCATCCTGCTCTTCCTGCTCCTGTGCGTCGCCCTCGAGTTCGTCCTGCGCAAGACCGTCTTCGGACGGCACGTCTACGCCGTCGGAGGCAACGCCGCCGCCGCCCGGCTCCACGGCATCCCCGTGGATCGCGTCCGGTTCCTCACCTTCGTCCTGGTGGGCGCCCTGGCCGGATTGGCCGGCGTGCTCCAGGCCGCCCGGATCAACATCGCCACCGGCCAGATCGGCTTTCGCACGCTCCTCGACGTCATCACCGCCCTGCTCCTGGGCGGGGTGAGCCTCGCCGGCGGACGGGGCAGCGCCCTCCACGCCTTTCAGGGCATCCTCCTGGTCGGGGTCTTGAACAACGCCCTGGTCCTGGCCCGCGTCACGCCATACTTCCAGCCCGTCATCGGCGGACTCGTCCTCATCGCCACCGTCGTGGTGGACTCCCTCGAACAGCGACGCCGGAAGTACCAGGCGGGCTCGGCCTGACACTTCCGGCGCGGAATGGACGGTAAAAGGCGCAGGGCCTACCAGTCGCCGGGCAGGTACTGCTCCACGTTCTCCTTCGTCACCTTGGGCATGTCCATGAAATGGAAGTACGGCTCGATCCGCTGCGGCGGCCGGATCTCTTCCCGCAGCACCCGCAGAATGAAAGGCACGAGCTGGTTGGTCTCGTCGATGGGCGACTGGAGCACGGTTCCATACACGGCCCCTTCCTCAATCGCCCGCAGCCCTTCCGAGCTCCCGCTAATGCTGACGATGGGGATCTGCCCCTTCTCGTAGCCCGCTTCCTGCAAGGCGATCCAGGCGCCCACGGCCATGGTGTCGTCCTGGGCATAGACGCCGTCGATCTGGTCCCCGTACCGGACCAGGAAGTCTTCCATGACCTGGATGGCTTCGTCCTTTCTCCACCCCGCGGGCTGGCGGGCGAGGATCTCGATGTCGGCGCCCAGTTCCTTCAGCTTGTCCTCGAATCCGCGGCCGCGGTTGATCTGGGCCTCCTGCCCGGCCGCGCCCTCGATCATCACGATCTTCCCTTGCCCGCCCAGGACCTCGTTCATCATCTCCGCCGCAATGCCGGCCTGGGAGTAGTAGTCGGGACCGACGTAACAGATGGTCCGGACTTCATCCTCCTCGATGGGCCGGTTGTTACTCATGATCACCGGGATGCCGGCGTCGAAGGCCCGACGGATGCCCGAGCTCATCCCCGCCGAATCGAGGGCGAACAGGACGATGGCGTCGGGCTGCAGACCGATGGCCTCGTCCATCTGGCTCGCCTGCAGGGCCGGGTCGAAGCGCGCGTCGAAGACGAGCAGTTCCACGTCCTCCTCGGCCAGCTTCTTCTTGAGATTGTCGACATAGGGCGGGGTATAGGGCGTCTGGGTGCCCAGGATGAGAAGAGCCACCGTGGGCTTGCCGCCCGACGCCGCGCCGGTGCATCCCGTCAACCCCGCCGCCAGCAGCGCGCACCCCGCCAACATCGCCGCAACTTTCAGTCGCATCGTTTCCTCCTGCCCGTGTTTCGTCTCCAAGAGAGCGGCGCCTTCGGCCCCGGAGCCGCCCCGCGGGCCATGGTAGCACATCCCCTCGACGGGACAGCCACCATGATTTGCGTCCCATCAAGCGGCACCCGTCTCTCCCCCGCGCCCCCCGGCAACGCGGCGAAAAATGCCGATGCTACCGGGGCCGGGGAAGCTCCATCCGGACTTCCAGGCCGCCACCCGGGGCGACCCCGGCCTCGACGCGGCCGCCGTGGGCCTCCAGACTGCGGCGTACGATGGAAAGGCCCAGGCCCGTGCCTTTCGTCTTGGTCGTGAAGAAGGGCTCGAAGATCCGCTCACACAATTCCGCGGGGAGGCCCGGGCCGTTGTCGCAGACCCGAATGTGGAGGACCGAGCCCGATTCGCGCTCTTCAGACGCGCACGCAATACGTATCCGAACCGGGTCCGATACGGCTCCCATGGCGTTGTCGAAGAGGTTCCGGAACACCTGCTCGAGCTGCTGCGGATCGACCGGGCATTCCAGACCCGCCCCGTCCACCTCCTCGATGAGCGCCGCGTCGCGCCCCCGCCGCGACATCAGCTTGTCCCAGGCCTCGCGCCATACCTCCGCCACGTCCATGGGCACCGGGCTCAGATGCAGGGGCCGCGCATAGTCCTGGACATTGTCGTACACCTGCAGCAGGTCCTCCTGCGCCTTGCGCATCTCCCCCACCAGCCGCTGCAGGACGGCCTGATCCCTGACCCGCTTCTCGAGCATCTCCACGCAGGCCAGGGACCGCTGCAGGGCGTTGCGCGACTCGTGAGACAGGCCCGTCATCATCTGGCCGATGGCCGCGAGGCGCTCCGACTGTTTCAGGGCCTCCTCGAGCCGCTTTCGCGTCGTAATGTCCCGCAGGATGGCCATGACCCGCATCCCTTCCGGCGTATCGAGGGGACTGAGCATCACTTCGATGGCGATTTCGCTGCCGTCGGCCCGCCGGCCCACCAGATTCCGCCCTTCCCCCATGGGACGCACCCGGGGCTCCTGGGCGTAGGCCCGGCGGTGGCCGGCGTGGATCGCGCGCAGCGATTCCGGCAGGAGCAGGTCGATGGATTTTCCGATGAGCTCGTCCGATCGGTACCCGAAGAGGATCTCGAGCTGGTTGTTCACCAGGTCGATGCGGCCTTCGTTATCCGCGATGACCACCGCGTCCGGCGCCGCTTCAAAAAGCCGCCGGAACCGCTCTTCGCTCCGCCGCAGCGCCGCCGCGGAACGGGTCAGGTCCATCGTCCGCTCGAGAACGCGCTCCTCCAGCGTCTGGTTCAGCAGTCGGAGCTCCTCTTCCGCCCGCCGTCGCTCCGTGATGTCCTGCACCACCGACACGGCGCGCCGGGGCCGGCCCTCGCCGTCCCGCAGCAGGGCCCCGTCTTCCTGAACCCACACGGTGCGCCCGTCCGGCCGCACGTACCGCTTCTCCCGCGACCAATCCTTGCCGCCCTGCTCGATCAGGATCTGTATCCCCCGGTGGTCCGCCTCCCGATCCTCGGGATGGGTGATGTCGGCGCCGGTGGTGCGAAGGAGGTCTTCCTCGGAATAGCCCGTAATCTCGCTGAACTTGCGGTTGACCCGTGTGAACCGGCCCGTAGGGAATTCGCGCTGGGCCATGCCGACGCCCGCCAGCTCGAACATGGCCCGGAACTCGGTCTCGCTTTCCCGAAGGGCCTGCTCCGCCCGAACGCGCTGCGTCACGTCGGCCAGGGTCAGCACCAACTGCCCCACCTCGCCCGCTTCGTCGCGGATGGGCACCAGGCTCCAGTCCCAGTAGCTGACGCCGCGCTCCGGATGGGCCGTATACACGAAGGGCTTGGCCTCAACCGCGTAGGGCTCGCCCGTCTCCACCACGCGACGGAAGATGGACTCGTTCTCGTCGTCGGGATACAGCTCGAAATGGTTGCGGCCCGGATAAAATTCCGGTTCCCTTCCGTCGGCCCGCGCGTAGTTGCGGTTCACCACCAGGAAATTGAAGTCGCGGTCCAGGCAGGCCACCGCCACGGGCGTGTTGTCCAGCACCGCGGACAACAGATGGCGCGCGTCGCGGAGCTCCACCTCGGTCCGCTTCCGCTCCGTAATGTCGATGAAGCACGCCACGGCGCCCTGGCCTCGACCCCCCTCGTCGCGCAGCGGCGTCGCGTTGCCCAGAAGCCAGCGCCGCGTCCCGTCCTCGAATTCGACCACTTCCTCGAAGTTCCGGACCTCCTCCCCGCGGGCGGCCCGCTGAACCGGCAGCTCGTGCGGCTCCAGCTCCTTCCCCTGGCTATAGACGCGGAAGTGCGCGGGCCGTTCCTCCTCGTCGGCGCTCAGGGACGCATTGTTCCCCGCCGGAAGGCGCAGCAGGTCGTAGGACGCCCGGCTCCCCGTGATGCGCCGACCCTCGCTGTCGTGGGCCACCCAGACAATCCCCGGTACGGCGTCCATCACCGCCGCCAGCTCCGCCGCGCGCCGACGCTCCCGGGCCTCGCTCTCGCGCAAGGTCTCTTCCGCCGCCAGACGCCGCCGAACCGCCCGGTCTCGAGCGTCCACCGCCGCCCCAATGCTCAACCCCACCGCCAGGAACGCCACGTCGGCGGCAAGGTCTCGACCCGATCCCGGAAAGGTCCGCGGCGTAACGACGAGGTATTCGACGGCGAACACCGACAGCGCCAGCGCCAGCAGCGTGGGACCCAGCCCCCCGTACAGAGCGGTCAGGGTGACGCTACCGACGAAGAGGAGAAAGGGATAGTCGCGGAGGGACGGCCAGAACACGACCTGAAGGAGAACCGCTACGCCTACGGCAACCAAGGCCCAGGCATACTGCATGAACCGCCGGATCATTGCTGCTGCATTCCCTCCCTGGCCCCTGCGGCGGCCGGCCCCGCCTTCAACCGGAAATAAATCGGGTCCATCCCCTATGGCGGATTAACCGGAGAGCGGATCTTAGCGGAAGGCCTTCCGCCATGTCCACTTCCGGAGATGCACTAGCGAAGGGAATCGCCTCCCGACTGGGGCAGCACCAGGGCCACTTCAAAACCCTCGCCCGGGGCCGAACGCACTTCAAGGGTCCCGCCGTGGGCATCCACGATCCGGTCGACGATGGCCAGCCCCAGACCCGTACCCTTCGCCTTGCGCGTGAAGAACGGTTCCAGCACGCGTTCCAGTTCCGCCGGGTTCATGCCGGGCCCGTTGTCGCGCACGGTCACGCGCAGCGCCGGACGGCCCCGCAGCAAGTCTTCACAACAAGCCATCCGGATCTCGAGGGGATCGGGGCAGGCGTCCAGGGCATTTTCAAACAGGTTGCGGAACACCTGCTTGAGCCGGTGCGGGTCGGCCGAACAGACCCCGTCCACGCAGTCCGGCTCCACCAGGAGCACCTGGCGCTCCACCAGCCGCGACGCCAGATCCGTCCAGGCCTCGCGCCACACGGACACGACCGACACCTCCGACCGTTCGAGCTTCATCGGCGCCGCGTACGCGCGGATGTCGTCGTAGGCCCGACGCAGGTTGTCCAGGGCCTTGAGCGCCGACTCGATGTACTGAAGCTGCTTCGCGTCCCTCCCCACCATGCGCCGCAGCACCTGCAGCGCCGTCAGGCAGTTCTGAATCGCGTTCCGGCTCTCGTGCGACAGGACCGTCATGGCCTGGCCCAGCGCCGCCAGCCGTTCCGACTGCTTGAGCGCCTCATAGGATCGCATCAGCTCCTCGGTCCGGGCCTTGACCCGCTCCTCCAGCGTGCGGTTCAGCTCCCGCAACACCTCCTCGGTCCGCTTGCGCTCCGTAACGTCCTGGAGCGTGCCGATGATGCGATCCGCCCGGGGTTCCCCGTCCACCTCCGTACAGCGCGTCTGGGTCCGCACGTTCATCCATCGAACGGACCCGTCCGGCGCCACCACCCGGTACTCCATTTCGTGTCGGCTGGATTCCTTCGGATCGAGGGCCCGCCGCAGCTCCTCCGTGATCGTGGCCCGGTCGTCCGGATGGATCCGCGAAAGCCAGTCGTTCAGCGTGTACCGTTCGTCCGGCGACATCCCCCACAGCGCCTTCACCCAATCGCCGCACTGCACGTCCTCGGACTGGGGATCGTACTCCCAGACGTCGAGCCCCGTGGCCTCGACCGCCAGCCGAAGCCGCTCCTCGCCGGCACGAAGGGCCTCCTCGGCCTGCCTGCGAAAGGTCACGTCCATGGCCATGCTGATCACCAGCCGCCGGCCCCGGGGGTCCAGACCCAACGGCGCCGAGGAGAGGGCCCAGGTCCGGGCCTCGCCGCTCCGCGTCCGGATCACGAACTCGCCCTCGGAGACCCGTTCTTCAAAGTCGAACAATCGGGCGATGCCGGCTTGTACGGCGTCTTTTCCTTCCCCGTAGGCCGCCGAGGTCCAGGCCTCGAGGGTCGGAATGTCCTCCGAACGGTAGCCGCTGATCTCGGTCCACGCGTCGTTCACGGTCACCACCTGACCGTCTTCGTTGTGAATCATGATGGGGAAGGGCGCGGCCATGACGGCGCGCCGGAATCGTTCCTCGCTCTCCCGCAAGGCCTCTTCCGCCGCCCGCCGCCCCGAAATGTCCTGGATGGTGGTGATGGAACGCACCCAGCGGCCTTCGCTGTTGCGCAGGGCCGAGGTCGTCACGTGGGTCCAGACCGGCGTGCCGTCGCCCCGGATGTACCGCTTCTCGTAATCCACCCGGTCCCGCTGCCTCGCGTGCAGCTCCGCGTTGAGCCGGTCGCTGACGGGCCGGTCTTCGGGCCAGGTCACGTCGTGAACCGTCAACGTCAGGAGGCTCTCCCGCGACCGACCCAGGATCTCGCAGGCCCGATCGTTGACGACGACGAACCGGTCGTCGTCCTCGACCTCCACGATCCCCACGCCTACGTTGTCGAACATGGCGCGGAGCCGCTCCTCGCTGGCCCGCAGGGCGTCCTCCGTCTGCCGCCGCTCCGTCGTGTCCACCGCGACGCCCACGGTGCCGATGACGCCCTGGGCGCTGCGCAGGGGCTCGACCCGGGCCGTGATCACGCGGTCCGTGCCCCGGGGACGGTGCTCGTACTCCGCCGGCTCGCCCGCCAGCGCGCGGCGGTGCGCCGGCAGGGGAGCATACGCGTCGCCGCGGGTGCCCGCCCGCTCGTACAGGGTCGTGCCCACCGCCGCCACCGCGTTCCATCCGCTCAGGGACCGGCCCCCCTGCATCGACGTGATCCGCAGGTCGCGGTCCGTCGTCCACACCTTGCAGGGCATCTGCGCCAGCATCAGCCGGATCTGGGCCTCCTCGTTCCGCAGTTCCGCCTCCATCCGCTTCACGTCGGTCACGTCCACGGCCATGCTCGCCATCACGGCGCGCCCCGTCGACAGCCGCTGCGGATGGGACACGTGCATGATCCAGGTCCGCTCCTCGCCCTCGATGGTGCGCACCTTCTGCTCTTCCTTGGCATGGCAGGCCACGGTCTCCCGTTTCGCCCGCAGCAGGGTGCAGGCCTCGGCGAGCCGTTCCTCCGGAACGCCGCAGACCTTCCGGAGCCAGGTCTCCGCGTCCGGCACGTCGTCCCGGGTGTATCCCGTGATGCGGGTGAAGCTCCGGCTCACCTCGAGGATCTCCCCTTCCGCCGTGTGCACCACCGTCGGGATCGGCAAATCGGTCACCACCCGCCGGAACAGTTCCTCGCGTTCGCGAAGAGACCGCTCCGCCTCTTTGCGGGCCGTGATGTCGTGAAAGGAAACGGCGATGCCCCCCTCCATCTTCAGGGAAGACACGCGAAACCACCCCCGGATCCCGTCCGCGTCGTAGAAAACTTCGACCGGTTCGGGCATCCCTCCTTCAAGAAGGCGGCGCAGGTCGCGGTGGGTGCGCAGGCCCGGCAACACATCGAGCACACGCTGGTTTACCAACGGACCGCGCCCGATCATCCGTTCCGCCGCCGGATTGGCATAGACCCACCGGCATTCCTCCGGCGATTCCGAGGGGCCCGCCAGGGGGTTCAGCACGCAGAAACCGTCCGGCGACAGTTCCTGGGCCGCCCGAAAACGTTCCGTGGATTCCCGGTATTCGCGCCCGAAGCCGCGTTCGAAGATGCCCCCCGCCAGGACGAACGCAACCCGAGCGACAGCCCTGCCCAAAAGGGATCGATGACCTGCCCCATGCCGTGTCATGCTTAAGCGCCCCTGTTGCCCACTTAGGGAAATACCCGATGCCGGCGACGTACACCCCGGACGGCTTACCGGAACGCCCTCTGTCTAAAGCCGGCCCCGTCGATCGGCGCAAAAGGTTTCCACCCGACATTTCGAGAGAGAGGAATTATAGTTATTCATTGTTTTCGTGTCAAATCGGAGGCCCGATAGACCGGAAACAATCCCCTCCCATCGCCACCCCGCCCCCCGACGGCCGGCAACGAACGGGCAACGGCGGTCCGCGTTACGAATACCGCCCCACCCGGTGAGCGGTCTCGTACATGGCGACGACGTTCTCGGTGGGGCTGTTGTCTTGCAGCGCGTGGGTGGGGGCGAAGCAGTAGCCGCCGCCGGGCATCATGATCTCGAGGGTCTCGGTACAGGTGCGCACCACGTCGTCGACGGACCCGAAGGACACGGCGCCGGCGGTGCTGATGCAGCCGTGGAAGGCCAGTCGACCGCCGAACCGGGCCTTGAGCTCGGCCGGCGCCATGCGAGCGGCTTCCGGCTGGAGGGTGTCGACGGCGGTGACGCCCATCTCGATGAAATCTTCATAAACCCAGCTCGAAGACCCGCAGGTGTGGACCATCACGGGGATGCCGAAGGCCTTGCCGAGATCGACAAGCTTCTGATGGCGCGGGCGCAGGACGCGGCGGTAGGTGTCGAGGCCGATGAGGGGCCCGTCCTGCGAACCGAGGTCCTCGCCCATCCAGAGGAAGTCGATGCGTCCCTGGGCGGCTTCCAACGTCCGGGTCGTCACCTCGAGGTCGATGGCGAGCTTCCGGTCCACCCAGAGAAGCCAGGCGGGATCTTCCGAAATCAGGTCCATCATCACCTGCGCCACGGACCGGATCATCCCCGACTGGTTCAGGATGTCGCCGAGACCCGCCCCGCCCACGAAAAGACCGAACCGGTCGTGACGCCGGCACTGTTCCGCCACGCGGCCGTAGTCGAAATCGTCGGGCGAAGGCATGGGCCACCGAGCCATCGCGTCTTCATCGGCATCTTTCAGGGGAAAATCGCAGAAATCCCAGTACCCGCCCTGGCCGTGCTCGATCCAGCGGGTCCGGATGCCCCAAAGGGGGTCGACGTGTCGGCCTTCCACCTCCGGATGAAGCCGGGGACCGGTGTAAGGGGCATGGATCCCGCGGAAGTCCACGCCCAAAGCTTCCAGAAGCCCCTCGTGGTCGTCCGGTTTCACGCCGAAATGGGCCTTCAAACGGGCGTCGATGCCCGGGTTGGCCGCGTAATTGATGGGCACCCGGTCCGGTTCGTGCAGATGCAGCGCCGCCACCACCCGCTCGCGCGGTGTCATCGTGTCGTTCCCCCCAAGGCCCACCTCGCCCGTCTCCCCGGTTGTGCGCGGCCTCCCCCGGCGCGCGTCAGATTCGGTATGCCAGGACCATAATGGCTACGAACAGGATACTCGAAACGAGCTGGCGAATTCCTACCCGCGACGGCTTGACCCCCACGGGCGGCCATTGAGTCGCCGCAAGGGCCCCCAGGAGGCTCCACAGGAAGGCCGCCGGCGCCAGGCCCGGGGCCCAGCCCGCAAGGGCCAGCATGCCCACCGCCACCAGGTTCGACCCGTGAAACGTAAGGGCCGGCGCGGCCCGCAGCCACCGTTCCTCCGGCGAGGGCAACGACTTGAGGCGCCGCTGCTCGAGGCGCAGGTAGGTCTCCACGATGGACGCCGCGATGTGAAGCACCATCAGCCCCCACACCATCCACGCCACGATGTCGTCGTCGCCGCCGCAGACCCAGTACGCCGCGGGGGCGGTCAGGGCCAGCACCGCGGCGCCGGCGATCTCCAGCGCCATGCGGCCCCGTTCTTCCCGGCGCGACACCCGCCACAGGAAATAACCGAAGATGGGGATGGCCGGCAGCGCCAGCCAGAGGACCCGCCCGTGACCCAGGGCCACAAGTCCCCCCGCCGCCGCCAGGGCCAGGACGCCGTACACGCTCAGCCAGAATTGGGCCGGATACCGGTCGTTCGGCCCCCGCCGTCCGCTCCAGACCTTTACCAGCAGCACCATGGGCTGGCGCATGAGGAACGCGGCCAGCGCCGCCCCCGTGAGCACCGCCAGATCGGGCGCCGGACGGGGCGCCGCCGCGGCCCCCAGAAACAGCGGACCCAGCAGCCAGAACCATGCCCCGTGTTCAGGCGGTATGGCGTAGTGCTTGCGCCATACGGTCACCGGGCGCGCAGGCGCGGGAACCGGCCGAGGGACTCCCGGATGCGGCTGTGTCTGCGGCGACCCCAAGGAAGCCGTGCCTCCTACTTCGGATTCTTCAAGAGAATGAGAAGCATGCTTACGGGCGTCTTGGCCACGACGCTGTGCTTGACGTTGGGCTGCATGTAGTACCATGCGCCCGGCCGGGCCTGGGAAGGATCGTCGGCCACGGTAACGTCCGCCTCACCCTCGAGGAAGTGCATGATGGCGGGCATCGACGCCGTGTGCTCCGACAGTTCCTCCCCCACCGCAAAGCCGAAGAGGACCACTTTTGTCCGGTCGTCGGTGTGGAGGGTTCGGCTGAGGATGCCGCCCTCGGGGGGCGGGGCCTGGGCGGTGAGATTGTCGAAATGCAGGTAAGGCCGTTCGGTCATGGTACAGCTCCTCGCTCTTCGAGCACCCGATATCCCGCCAGTCTAGCGAGACTCCCTCGGCCCGTTCAAACCCCGATGGAATGGACGCGTCGCGCGGGGCGTTGCAGTAACGCGGGTGGGTGCTGGGCGCCGGGATTTCAGGCCCGTTTTCACCGTTCCAAACCGAACGATTGTGCTCACTTGGAACGGCTGAAACTATTGACTTATCCTTTGGCGAATTTCTATAATCGATTTTGAAGTTTTGACACCTTACATAGTCTTTGGCAGTACACGAGATACAGCAAGGACGTGCATTGTATGTGTGGCCCTCGCCAGGTCGGCGGTTGTACTATATCTACTCGGGCAAAGCGGGAACATGGGGGTTATCCGCTCGGACCCGTTCAACCTCTCATCTCTTGGCATAGCGGGAAGCGCCGTATGATGCTCCAGGTTGCTGCATCTCGTGATGACACGAGGGAATACAGGAGAGACCCTCGCTAACTGGAGGTCGTACACCCTATGGATCCACTAATTATCCTGTGGGTCGTAGTGGGTATCGTTCTGGGAGCACTGATAAGCATCGTCGGCGCCAAAATCATCAGCAGGGGGCTGCTGGGAAAAGCGCGGAGGGATGCCGAACAGATCATTGCCGATGCAGAGCGTGATGCCGCTGCGAAACGCAAAGAAGCCGAAACCGCTATCAAAGAACAGCGGATCGAACTCCGCCAACAGCTCGAAAACGAGTCTCGCGAACAGCGTAAAGAGGTCGTAGCCCTCGAGAAGCGCATCCTGGCCAAGGAAGAGAGCCTGGACAAGCGCCTCGAAACCCTCGAACGCAAAGGCAGCGAGCTCAACGCCAAAGAACAAGAGCTTTTCGAGCGCGAGAAACAGCAGAAAAAGGCAGGCGAAAAACTCGAAATCCTCATCGCCGAGCAGACCCGCAAGCTCGAGGAAATCTCCGGACTGACGGCCGACGAGGCCAAGAAACAGCTCTTCCAGGCCCTCGAACTGGAAGTGCGCCGCGATTCCGCCCTCCGGCTCAAGCGCATCGAAGACGAGCTCATCGAGAACGCCGAAAAAAAAGCCAAGTACATCATCAGCCAGGCCATCCAGCGGTGTGCGGCCGACCACGTCGCCGAGACCGCCGTCTCCGTGGTGGCCCTTCCCAACGACGAAATGAAAGGGCGAATCATCGGCCGCGAAGGCCGCAACATCCGCGCCCTCGAATCGGCCACGGGCATCAACATTATCATCGACGACACCCCCGAGGCGGTGATATTGTCGGGTTTTGACCCGGTCCGGCGCGAAGTCGCCCGAATCACGCTCGAACGCCTTATCGCCGACGGCCGCATCCACCCCGCCCGCATCGAGGAAATGGTCAACAAGGTCCAGGAAGAGCTCAACCAGACCATTAAGGAAATCGGGGAGCAGGCCTGCCTCGAAGTGGACGTACACGGGCTGCACCCGGAGATCATCAAGCTCCTGGGACGCCTGAACTACCGAACCTCCTACGGCCAGAACGTCCTCCGACACAGCCAGGAAGTCTGCCATCTGGCCGGGATCATGGCCGCCGAGCTGGGATTGAACGTTCAGGAAGCCAAACGGGCCGCCCTCATCCACGACATCGGCAAAGCCGTGAACCACGAGATCGAAGGGTCCCACGCCCTCATCGGCCGAGACTTCGCCAAGCGGTACGGCGAGAACGACCGCGTGGCCAACGCCATCGGCGCGCACCATAACGAGATCGAGCAGGAATCGGTCATCTCGATCCTGGTCCAGGCGGCCGACGCCCTTTCGGCGGCTCGCCCCGGCGCCCGCCGCGAGACCGTTGAACACTACATCAAGCGCCTCGAACAGCTCGAAGACATCGGGAACGGTTTCCCGGGCGTCGAGACCACCTACGCCCTGCAGGCGGGCCGGGAAATCCGCGTTGCCGTCTGCCCGAACCGCATCTCCGACGCCGAGGCCCAGCAACTGGCCCGCGACATTGCCCGCAAGATCGAATCCGAGATGACCTACCCCGGCCAGATCCGGGTCACCGTCATTCGGGAAACGCGCGCCGTCGAACTCGCGAAATAATCGGTCGCCCATGAGGATCCTCTTCATCGGCGACATCGTGGGACGCCCCGGGCGTTCCGCCGTGCGCGAATGGCTGCCTGCGGTGTCGGAGGAGTTCGCCGTCGACCTCGTCGTCGCGAACGCCGAAAACGCCGCAGGCGGCCTCGGCGCCACGCCCGATCTGCTCAAAGAACTGAGTTCCTACGGCGTCCAGGCTTTCACCCTCGGAAACCATGCCTGGAAAAAGAAGGAGATGGCCCCCGCCATCGACACCCTCGACAACGTCGTTCGGCCCGCCAACTATCCCCCCGGCACGCCCGGACGCGGCGGCGTCCTCATCCCCCTGCCCGACGGCCGGCGCCTGGGCCTCGTGAACCTGCTGGGCCGCGTCTTCATGGAGCCCCTCGACGACCCCTTTCTCGTGGGCCAGCACGAGGTGGACCGTCTGCGCACCTCCACGCCCGTCATCCTCGTCGACGTCCACGCCGAGGCCACCTCCGAGAAGCAGGCCATGGGCTGGTTCCTCGACGGAAAGGTCACCGCCGTCGTCGGCACCCACACCCACGTCCAGACCGCCGACGACCGGGTCCTCCCCGGCGGCACCGCCTACATCACCGACGTCGGCATGACCGGCGCCCGCGACGGCGTCAT
>CAYVOE010000050.1:0-17656 GCA_964452795.1 uncultured Nitrospiraceae bacterium | reverse complement strand
CGGGTACGACAACAGCTACGGCTCCCGGCCTCAGGGACGGCTCATCCAGACGAGGATCAAGGACATCCTATCGGACGAGATCCTCTTCGGACGCCTGGCCAAGGGCGGCAAAGTCACCATCGGCGTGAAGAACGACGATTTGACCTTCAAGTACGCCGCGTAACTCCAGAGCAACGAAAACGAAACCGGACGCGCCAGCTATACGGCGCGTCCGGTTTTCTTTTGCGTGCCGGATCCGATGTGGGTCGGCATCCTCCCCGTGAATCGATACAACTTTTTTACAAACGTTTTACGTTTTTCGGGGCAAGAGCCATTGACAACCAGCATGATTCCTAGTAACTTCCCTATAGAATAGCATGGAAGGAGGGGATGATGTATGGGCAGTACTGCGGCTAGATGTGTGCCTTTTTCCCCATGAGCAAAATGACGCATCGCCGGATTGCGGGTCGGAGGGGTAAGCGAGCGCAAGGAGAGGAGCGGTACCATGAGCATCCATGGAGTGATACTGCTGGCGGCCTTGTTCACGAGCAGCGCAGCGATGTCGGAGTCCGCAATCGCCGATCGTCCGGAGTCGGCGAGGGATACGCTGGATTGGGCCCAGTCGGTCTCGAACACGGTTACTGATCCTGGGCTGCCCCCGCCGGTCATACGCAAGCTGGGCACGCTGGAAGATGAGCAATTGGAGTACATAGAGGTACTTCGGAAAGAGACGATCGAAGAGGGGGCGTTCAACCTCTACAACATCCGGGAGATCTTCACGCTGCACTTTCCGAGTACCCCGGAGATGTTCTGGGGCGGTGGAAGCGAATCGCCGTTTCAGATCCATCGTTTGCTGTACACACGGCGGATGGCGAAGCTCGTCTACGAGGTATTGGAGGCCGATTCGGCGCGCCTCGAGTCGGAGATCGTGCCGCAGCTTATTCGGGCGTTGGAGCGATTGGTCCAGGCACGCAGGGATATTGACTCGGAGCGAACCCGGCTCTTCGCGGAGTTTACCAACGAGACAATGGAGGAGGGGAAGGTATGGCGGTCGGAGGAGGCGAGGCGAGAGTGGTCCCGTCTATCGGCGAACCCCGGGATTCCACCAGGTCGTGTCTGGGATCCCTACCCACTTTCGGCCACCGTGGTCGCAGATACCATACCGAGGGTCGCGTTTCTTCTGGGCTTGACCGGTAACCTCAGGGCCCTGCCCGTCCTTGTGGAGATCTGCGATCTCAGCAAGGGGATGTTTCTCGAGTCCGCGCTCCAGTGGCCGGGGTTCGTCAGCCTGCCTGCCTTGACGGAGTACGGAGGCAAGGTGAACATAGGGGACGCCATCGATCGCATCCTCGTGGCGAACGCCGGTCGGGATGACCTGGACGCGCCCGCTCGGGCGCTCCTGGCGGAGTACATGGCGTGGCGCGCGGAACGTCAGTTGCCCGAGCGGATCCGCATCCCGGTGTACCCGTTTGACCAAGTAAGAAGACCTTACATGCTGACCACTGCTCTGACCGGCTCCAAGGTCGACGCGGCCCCGCTGGAGGTGGAAGCGCCGCTGGCTTCCGGGTTCGGCGAGCGCGCGAATGGGTTGTACCTGGAATCGTGTGAGGGAGAAATGTGGCCGCCCATGGTAGTGTCGGGGGCGAGCGAACCGAATTACGTCATTCCCGAGGAGCAGGAAGACCCCATGGTGGGCCTGACCCGAGCGGACCTGCGGTATATCGTCGAGACGGCCCGCCGGCTCGGGGAACTCGTGTCGGAACAGTGACGACGTGACGGCGCCGCAACAGGAGCGGACGGCCGAGCAGGCAGGCGCGGCCGTGAATGAGAGGGGGAGGCAACGCCTCTCCCTATTCGATTGTCTCGACGGCGTCTGCCGTCAGCCGTTCTTCTTCGCTTCGTCAACCAGGATGTTGAGCCGCTCCTCGATCTTCTTGAGGTACGCCGCGGGGGACTGCACGAACGGATGGGGCCACGCGTCGCGCGGCTTGACCTTGGCCAGACGTTCCAGGGCGTCCTCGGGCGTCTCGATGCCGTCCACGGCGAAGTTCTCGAGGCGATCCTGTTCGGGTAGGCCGGCCTGCCAGGTGCTGTGGTTCTCGATGAACTTGAAGATCTCGACGAGGTCGTCCACCGTCTCCGGCTGGGAGACGATGGCGGCGTAGTCGCGGATGACCTGTTCGGGCGTCAGCTCCGGCTCGCGACAGAACCGGGCGAAGGCGTAGAGGTTCAACTGCTCGGCGAAGATGTTGGTGCCGAAGGAGTTCGCCACCATGCCGTTGAGGCCGAGGCCCCGCCCAATGTCGACAATCCGCTTGATGTAGCGCGTCTCGCCCTGCGTGAGGCCCGACGTGGTGGTGTCGTAGCCGTCGTCGCATTCATCCGTGAGGAAGTAGGGCCAGGCCCAGAGGCGCTTGACGCCCCGGTCCTTGAGCATGCGGATGTCTTGGGCCGTGGGCACGAGTTCCGGTTCCTTTCCGGCCTCGCGGTAGAGCTTGAGCGCCAGGGACCGGTAGTAGTTGTGGAGGGGGAATTCCACGTTCACGTCGGGTCCCAGGATGTCCGGGATGGCGATGTACTCGCGCTGCATCTCCACGTCCCGCTCCCATCCGGGCAACTCGAAGGGCGACGGGAAATGGTCCCAGTAGAACACGGCCCACAGGTTGACGGACCGCTCGGCCTCCGGCGCTTCCCGCTCGAAGATCTCGAGCATGCGCCGGGTCACCTCGATGAACTTCTTCATGTCGGAGTTCTCGTGGCCGCCCGGGTCGCCCGCACAGATGGTGAAGCCGTCGGCGCCCCGCAGCTTGCGCACCCCCGTCGCAATGTACTCGTACCGCTCCTCCATCAGGGCGTCGTCGTAGGGGTCGAACTGCATCTCGTACCCCGGCTGGTCGGCGGTTCGGCGCTGGTTCATGTTGGTGCTCACCAGCACGTACACCTTGAAGCCCGCGTCCTGGACCCGCCGGATGCCCTCCGCCATTTCCTTGTAGTACGCTTCGTGCTCCTCGGGCGGCCTTAACCAGGCCATGTCCCAGCACTGGTAGGTGTTGTATCCGGCGGCCTTGAAGAAGGGGATCATCTCCGGCTTGGTGATGAGGTCGCTGTAGATGCAGATAGACTCGATGGAAGAGGCGGGCGGCTCCTGAGCCCGGGCGGGCGAGGCGGCGAATCCGGCCGCGCCCAGAGAAATCGCGGCCAGCGCGGATAGGGGGAACGCGGTGAACCGATGGGTGCTCATGCGACTGTCCTCCTGAAGTCACGGCGTCGAGCCGTGCGTTGCGGCGGGGGAGTCGGGGTCGAAAGGCGACGGGCCTCCGCCGGGTCGGCCTCGCCGCCGGTTTCCGTCAAGTCGGTTGGTCGGCGGACCCGGTCTCGTCGGGGGCGCCGTTTCCGCCCGTGTTTTGCACGATGGCCGCGGCGGCCTGTTCCACCATGCGCGCGGTGGCCTCGCTCAGGGCGGCCGCCAGGGCGGCGGGATCGCCGGGGTCGGTGGGCGCCTCGAAGGTCAGCGTCTCCGACCACAAGCCCCGATCGCGCGCGGCGGTTCGAAGCTCGAGCCGGACGGTGATCCGGGCCACGGCGCCGTCGTCCGTTCGGACCTCTTCGAATTCGCGCAGATGGCCAGTCAGGATGAAGTCGGGCCGGAGGTCGCGCGCGTCGCCCACGTCCTTGAAATGGCCCGTGGCGGACAGCGCGTCCAGCAGCGCCCGGGTAACGACGTCGCGGGGCGGTTCCGCCCATTCGGCATAGGCATACTCGCGCAGGACATACTCGCCCTGGCGGTAGGTCACGCCCCGACGCAGGTGTTCCGCCGGCTGGAGCGGCCGAATGCCCAGGGTGTACTCGGAGCCGGCCGCGGGCTCGACCTGCGGACGGGGCCGCACGCTGTAATCCACGATGGGCACATAGCTCGCCCCCATGGACAGGCAGCCCGACAAGAACCCGGCGGACACGCCGGCGAGGAGGACGTACACCCACGTCCGGCCCCTCGGGCTGGAAAGCGTCCGCCTCGGCGCGATCGTCCGTCTCATGCTTATTCCCCCTCCTTCAGTCGGCCGCGCCCGCGCAAGATCGACGACGGGTTCTCCCGCAGTTCCTCGACGAGATCGCGCAGGGAGTCCAGGGCCTCCGTCAGCGAATTGACCCCCTCGCGAATGGCGTACTCGACGCTGCCCACATCCTGGCTCACGTTCTCGGTGGCCGAGCCCAGCTTTTCGGTGAATTGGTTGATCCTGCCCGTGAGTTCGTTGATGTTCGCCAGCACCTCGTTCAGCCGCGTCTGCGTCGTGCCCAGGTCCAGCGGTTCGAGCTTCTCGTTGATGTTCCGTACCAGCCCGGCGGTCTCCGTGGCCAGCGCGCGCACCTCGACGATCAGTCCATTGATGCTCTCGAGGCCCTCCTCGGTCTGGCCGCTGATCTTGTTGAGGGTCGCCCGGGCATCGGCCGCCAGGCCCCGGGTTTCGGTGGCCACCCCGCGGGCCTCCCCGGTGATGGATTCGAGGTTCGCGAGGATTTCCGCGATCTGGCCTTCCTTGAGCCCCGCCATGGCCACCTTGAGCTGGTTGGCGATGGCGCCCACGTCTTCGAGCACGTCTTCCACGCGGCTGGTGACCGACTCGAGCAGCGAGGGCTCGACGGGGATGGTGGCGCCGGGCGGCAGGGGAGGCCGGCTCGGGTCGCCCCCCTGCAGGTAGACCACGAGCGTGCCGGTGGCGAGGCTGTAGATGGAGAGCTTCGCGGTGACCCCTTCGCGCAGGGCGAAATCCTCTCCCGCCACCAGCAGGTCCACCCGGGACACGAAGATCTCGCGGCCGTCCACGTTCCCCACGCTCACGTCGATGTCGTCGACGGTGCCGATGGGCACGCCCTGATACACCACGGGACTGCCCGCGCTCAGCCCGAGGACCGATTCGTTGAAATTGACGAAGTAGTGAACCTGGCCTCTCGTGCCGTATTGCGAGATGAACAGGGCCCCCGCCACAACGATGGCCGCGCTTATCAACAGGAACGCGCCCACCTTGGCCTTCTGCGCTCGCGTAGCCAATGAATGCCGACTCCTTTAGAGGTTTCGCTGCCCGATGAATTCGTCCGGGCGGCGTTCGAAAAACTGCATCACCCGGGGGATGTTCGACCGTTCCGCTTCTTCGACGGGCCCGTCGAAGATCACCTGTCCCCGGTCGATCATGACGGCCCGGTCGGCGATCTTGCGGATGGACTCGAGCTCGTGGGTCACGATGACGAAGGTGATGCCCAGGAGCTTCCGCAGCTCGAGGACCAGGTCGTCCAGCCCCGCCGCCATGATGGGGTCCAGCCCCGCCGAAGGCTCGTCGAAGTACACCACCGGCGGATCCAGGGCGATGGCCCGGGCGAGGCCCGCCCGTTTGCGCATGCCCCCGGACAACTCGTCGGGCAGCCGGTCGATCGCTCCCGCCAGGCCCACCAGCCCGAGCTTGAGCCGGACCACGGCCGGGATGAGGCGCTCGTCCATTTGTCCGTATTCGCGCAGGGGCAGGGCCACGTTCTCGCCGACGGTCATCGAGTTGAACAGGCCGCCGAACTGAAAGGCGATGCCGATGGTCCGCTGCATCTCGGACAGCTCGTCCTCGTCCATCTTCGTAATGTCCCGCCCGTCGTAGAGGATGGACCCGGCGGCGGGGCGCAACAGGCCCGCCATGTGCTTGAGCACCGTGGTCTTTCCCGAGCCGCTGGCGCCGATGATGACGAGGATCTCGCCGCGCCGCACCTGGAGCGAGACGTCCCGCAGCACCACGGTGTCGCCGTAGCGCGCCGTGAGGTCGCGCACTTCGACGAGGATGTCGTTCCCGTTGCGGCTCATGGATCAGTCCAGCACATAGTAGAAAATCACGGCGAAAATCATGTCGATGACGACGATGAAGAAGATGTCCATCACCACGGCGCGGGTGGTCATGAGCCCCACGCCCCGCGACCCGCCCCGCACCCGCAGCCCGTTGTGGCAGCCCACGAGGACGATCATGACGGCGAAGACGAGCGCCTTCAGCAACCCCTGGAAGATGTCGGAATAGTCGGTGGCGGCGTGGGTTTCGTGGAGCCACATGTCGAGGCGGAACCCGAGCATGAACGTGCCCCACAGGCTGCCTCCGGCCACTCCGGCAATCATGCCCATCACGGTAAGACAGGGCATGACGACCAGCAGGGCCAGCACCTTGGGCGCCACCAGGAACTGGGGCACGTTGAGCCCCATCCCGCGCAGGGCGTCGATCTCTTCCTGCACTTGCATGGTGGCCAATTCCGCGGCGATGGCGGCGCCCGTCCGGGCCGAGACCACCACGGCGGTCATCAGCGCCGCCAGCTCGCGGGCGAAGGCGATGACGATGAGGTCGGCCACGTAGATGCCCACGCCGTAGCGGTCGAGCTGGGCCGCGGACAGCATGGCGATGATCAGGCCCAGGAGGAAGTTCATCAGGAGGTTGATTTGGACGCCGCGCACGCCCATCTCGTGGATTTCGTCGATGAACAGGCCCCAGCGGAAGCGGCGTCCTTCCAGGGGACCGATGAGGGTCCAGTAGACGGCGTCCGCGGTGAGGTTGGCGAAATCGCGCGCCTCGCTCCACACGCGGAAGCAGCGGTCGCCGACCCGCTCGACGAATCCCAGGCCGACCCGGCGGGTCGGCGGCGGGGTCTCGAGGCCCGGCGCGATCATCTCGACGAAATCCGCCACTTCGCCCGCCTGGCCCTCGAGCCGGAACGCGGCCTTCTTCCGACGCAGCTCGTCGGCGATGTGGATCAGCCAGGCGCCCCCGCGAGAGTCCATCCGGCTCGTCTGCTGCAGGTCGATCACGAGCTCGTCGCCCGCGTTCAGCGGTTGCTGCAGGGCGGCGGAGAGCAGGTCGCGGCCCGTATCCTGATTCAGCTCCGAAGGAGCTTCAATTCGACGGACACTCATCCGCCGCCCCCGGCCATGGCTTCAAACTCGTCTTCCGACAAGACCTTGACGCCCAGGCTCTCCGCTCGGGCCAGCTTCGAGCCGGCATCCGTTCCCGCCACGAGGTAATCGGTCTTGCGGCTCACGCTCGACGCCATGCGTCCGCCCAAATCCTTGATGCGTTCGTGGATCTCGTCGCGCGTATACCGGGACAACGTGCCCGTCACCACGAGTGTCTTGCCTTCAAAGGGCCTTGGACCCCGGGCCGGCGGCGGTTCCTCCATCTTGAGGCCGTGCCGGCGCAGTTTCTCGATAAGGGCCCGGTTGCGATCGGTCTGGAAAAAGTCATGCACGCTCTCCGCCACCACTCCGCCCACTTCGTGGACCCGTTCGAGGTCTTCGCGGGACGCCGCCATCAGCGCGTCCACGGTGAGATACCGCCGCGCCAGCACTTCCGCCGTGTGTTCGCCCACGTGCCGAATGCCCAGCCCGTTCAACAGGCAATGAAGCGGTCGTTCCTTGCTCCGCTCGAGGGCCTCACGGATGGTCGCGGCGCTTTTCTCGCCCAGGCGGCGGGGCGAGACCTTCCGTCGGCCCGTTGCCTCGGCGGCCTCGCCTTCGGCGTCATTGGCGGCCGCGGGACCCAGCCGAATCTCCGCCAGCGTGGCCGGGTCGAGGTCGTAGAGGTCCGCCGGGTCGCGAACCAGCTTTTTATCGACGAGCTCCTCGATGACCGCCGGTCCCAGGCCCTCGATGTCCATGGCGCCGCGGCTGGCGTAGTACCGCAGGCGCTCCTTGAGCTGGGCCGGACACGTCGCATTCACGCAGCGCAGGTAGACGCCTTCCGGGTCCCGGTGCACTTCGGAGCAGCACACGGGACATTCGGTCGGTACCGGCGTCGGTTCGGCGTCGGCAGGGCGCAGTTCCGGAATGTGCCGGAGCACCTGGGGAATAATCTCGCCCGCCTTCTGTATCTCGACGGTGTCTCCCACCCGGATGTCCTTTTTCGCCAGTTCCTCGAAATTGTGGAGCGTGGCCCGGCGCACTACGGTCCCCGCCAGCGGGACGGGGTCCATCTCGGCCACCGGCGTCAGCACGCCCGTCTTGCCCACCTGGACCGCAATACGGCGAACCACCGTGCGGGCCACCTGGGCCGGGAACTTGTAGGCGATGGCCCACCGGGGCGCCTTCGACGTGGATCCCAGGCGGCGGCGCTGGGCGGCCGAGTCCACCTTGATCACCATTCCATCTATTTCAAATGCCAAATTCGCCCGTTCGGTTTCCCAGCGGTTGCAAACGGCCAGCACCGCGTCGATGTCTTCGCATTTTTCGCTGTGCGGGCTCACGGGCAGCCCGAAGGACTTCAAGCGCTCGAGGGTCTCCCAGTGGGAGGTCAAATCGAGCCCGTCCAGCGGGGCCACGTCGTAGAAAACGATCTCGAGCCGGCGCCGGGCCACGAGTTTCGGGTCCAGCAGCTTCAACGTGCCCGCCGTGGCGTTGCGCGGATTTGCCAGAGGCACATCGCCGGCCTTTTCCCGCAGTTCGTTGAGCCGCTCGAGCTCGCGGTGGGTCATGTAGACCTCGCCGCGCACCTCGAGCACCTCGGGCTGGTCCCCCTTGAGCCGAAGGGGCAGGCCGCGGAGGGTCCGCACGTTCTCGGTCACGTTGTCGCCCCGGAACCCGTCGCCCCGGGTGGCGGCCCGCGCCAGGCGCCCCTTCTCGTATCGCACCGAGATGGCCACGCCGTCGATCTTGAGCTCCGTCACGTAGGTCGGTTGTTCCCCGGCGGGGAGGCCCCGCTTCACCCGCTCGTCGAAGGCCCGCAACTCCGCGGCGCTGTAGGTGTTGTCGATGGACCGCATCGGCACCGGGTGTTCGACGGTCTCGAAGCTCGAAAGGGGCTGACCCCCCACCCGCTGGGTCGGCGAATCCGGCGTAACCAGTTCCGGGTATTGCGCTTCCAGCTCCTTGAGCTCGTTGAGCAGCGCGTCGAACTCGATGTCGGTGATTTCGGGAGCGGCTTCCACGTAATAAAGGCGATTGTGCCGCTCGACTTCGTCGCACAGCCGGGCGTGTCGCTCCTGAATGTCCGCCGGTATCGATTCGCGTGTCGTAGACATGGTGCGGATTATAGCCTGTCGCCCCGACCGGGAGAAACGGACGTCGCCGCGATTCCCGCCGCGCCGCGCCCGCTCACGATCTAAGCTATTGATCTCTTTAGCCTTACAGCGAGGGTTCCGGCGGCGTGTCCGTTGGACTTGCCCCGACCCGAAGGTGTAGCCTGATGCCATGGCGCGCGTGCAGCTTCTGATAGCCGATCCCGCCTTACGGCTCACGGTCAAGGCCGTGCTCGAGGCCGAGGGCCATGCCGTCGATGACTCCGACGCGGACGTGCTCATCTGCGACGACCGCACCGAGGCCGTTGAACGGGCACAGGAGCGGCCCGTCCTACTTCTTACATCCTTCGCCGAGATTCGTAACGCCCTGGAAGCCATGCGCCGCGGGGTCTACGGCTACGTCCTGGTTCCCTTGGAGCCCGGCGAAGCGGCGCTGATGGTCGAGCGGGCGCAGCGGGCCGCCGTTCCCGATACGCCGCTCATCCCCCTCGAGGAAGTGGAGCGACGCCACATCGAGGCCGTGCTGCGGGCCTGCAACGGGAACCAGGCCGAGGCCGCCCGGGTGCTGGGCATCGGGCGTAACACCTTGTGGCGCAAGCGGAAGAAGGACCGGGCGCGGACCGAGGAAGGGTGATGGCGGGACGGCTGGGGTATCACAGTCTGGGAACGCGGTTCGACTGCGCCTGCGGGGAGACCCACGAACTTCCCATCGAGGCCTGTCACACCGGCTCCGATGCGGCCGAGCGGCTGGCGGGTTTCGCATCGGAACGCCTCGGGAAGACCTGCCTGGTCGTGTGCGACGCAAACACCCGGGCCGCCGACGGCGAGCGACTGCCCCGGGCTCTTGCCGACGCGGGCCGACGGGTCGTCGAGAAGGCCTACGGGCCCGAACCGCTGGACGCTACTGATGTCCTCGGGGACGAGGTGGCCCGAGCGGCCGCCGACGCGGGAGTCGACTTTATCGTCGGACTGGGCGCGGGGACCCTGTGCGACCTTGTCAAGTACGCGGGCGACCGGCTTGGACGTCCGGTGTTGCTGTACCCGACGGCGGCGTCCATGAACGGGTACACCTCGGCCATCGTGGCGCTCAAGGTCAAGGGGCTGAAGCGGACCCTGCCGTGCCGGCCGGCCCTCGGGGTGTTCGCCGACCCGGCCGCGGCGGCGACGGCGCCCGTTCGAATGACCGCGGCGGGGGTGGCCGATTTTCTGAGCAAGTGCTCCTCGTCGACGGACTGGCGGGCCGGCCACTGCCTTCGGGGCGGGTACTACTGCGAGCGGCCCCGCGAGTTCTTCGAGGGGACCCAGGACCGCCTCCTCGGGGCGGCGCCGGGCGTGGCGAGCGGTGATCCCGAAGCCGTGGCCGTGGTGATGGACGCCCTGCTCCTGTCGGGGCTGTCGATGGTGGTGGCGGGGTCGTCGGCGCCGGCGTCGGGCGGCGAACACCTGATCTCCCACTACCTCGACATGAAGAGCGCCCTCTACGGCACGCCCCACGACCTGCACGGCGCGCAGGTCGGGGTGGGCACCCTCCACTGCCTCGGCCTGTGGGAGCGGCTCCTGTCCCTCGAACCCGAGACCTTTGACATCGAGGCGGCGCTGGAGGCTCAGCCGTCGGAAGCGGAGATCCGGGCCTGGATCGAGGAAGACTGGCCTCCAACCGTGGCGGATGAGGTGCGGGCGCAGTGGGAACAGAAGCGGCTCGATCATGCGGAAATTCGCGCCGAACTGGAGCGGTTTCTCCGGGGACTTTCGGAGCTGCGCGGGCAGCTCCAACGCGACCTGCTTCCCCGCGAGACCGTGGAGGCCGCCATTGCCGCCGCGGGCGGCCCCGTTCTTCCCGGTCAACTCACCGCGCCTGTGACGGAGTACGAGAAGGCCCTGCGCCGTGCCCGCTACATTCGAAACCGGTTTACCGTCCTGGATCTCGCCGCGGAAGCCGCGCTCGATGGCGCCGGGGCCTGACTCCCCACGGAGTAGGGCATAAGGAAGAGGCCGGAGCACCTGCCCGGGCATGCACCCTGACCGATACTCCGGCCTTCGATACTGGTTCTGTCCGCTAAATGTCGATTCGGTCGAACTGGGGCAGATAGGCCCGGTTTTTCTTGAGCATTTCCCGGACCATTTTCTTGATCTCGGCCAGGGACAATACGGCCGCGGTGAGAGGATCGTAGGCGCAGGCGTAGTAGACGAGCTCCGGATCGCCCGTGAGGGCCGCCTCGACCGCCATCTCCTCGATGGCCACGCTGATGTTGTTGAGCGCGGCGCACTGGGGCGGCAGGGCTCCCACGTGGATCGAGTTCAACCCGCCGCGGTCGACGTACACCGGCACCTCGACGCAGGCGTCCTCCGGCAGGTTGGTGATGAGGCCCTTGTTCGCCACGTTCCCGTTGAACTTGAAGGGGTCGCCGCCCACGAGCGCGTTGATGATGTAGGCCGCGTACTCGTGGCCGCGTTCGAGGGGGAAGGGCGCCCCTTCGGCGAACCACTGCTCGACTTCCTTCTTCCAGGTTTTCTGGACGCGGAGGTAGTGCTTGAGGATGTAGGCGTACTCGCCGGGGTTCCAGCCGGTGCCGTGGGTGCAGTATTTCTCGATAAGGTCGGGACGCTTGCGGAACCACCAGTTGTACTCGCTGTTGTGGCCGCTCGACTCGGTGACGTAGTACCCCAGGTGCAGGAACATCTCGTTGCGGACCTGCTCGACGTTGTATATCTTTTTCTTTTTCACGGCCTTGCGGATGAGGGGGTAGGCGTCCTCGCCCTTCCACTTGAACTCGGTGTACCAGGCCTGATGGTTGATGCCGGCGCAGATGTAGTCGATCTCGTCCATGGGCGCGCCGATCCAGTCGGCCAGCATGGCGGCGGTGCCCTGGACGCTGTGGCAGAGCCCCGTGAGCTGAATGGACGACGCCCGCTGCATGGCGCGGCAGAGCATGGCCATGGGGTTGGTGTAGTTCAGCATCAGCGCCTTGGGACAATAGCGCTCCATGTCTTTGCAAATGTCTATCATGACGGGAATGGTGCGCAGGGCCCGGAAGATGCCGCTGGGTCCGCGGGTGTCGCCGATGTTGGTGTTGACGCCGTATTTCATGGGGATCTCGATGTCGTGGCGCCAGATGTCGACGCCCCCGTTCAAGATGGTGACGCACACGGCGTCGGCCCCCTTCAAGGCCTCTTTGCGATCGAGGGTGGCCTCGACTTTCGCCGGATAGTTGCCCCGCTCGACGATGGACTCGACCGCGCGCCGCGCGAAATCGAGCCGTTCCTCATCGATGTCCATCAGCGCGAGGGTGGCGTCCTCGAGCAGCGGAAAGGTGAGCACGTCGCGCACCAGGCCACGCGTGAAACCGAGACTCCCGGCCCCGATAAATGCTATCTTCGCCATGATTCGATGGGTCCCCCATGTGGAGCGCCAATGCCTTTGACCGGTTCCGACGGTGGAACGGCCGGCACGATTGTGCATCACGGCGCGTCCGCAGTCCAAGCGGCGCAGGTCGTTTTCCGGTTCAGGGACGCGCGCGGCGCACGACGGAGGAGCGGAGAAGATGAGAGGGGTGAGCATACGGGAGGGCGTCGAGGCCCTCTCTATCAAGGAGTCGACGCCATGAATCGCCGTGATTTCCTGCGGGTCGGCGCGGCGGGCCTGGGCGCGGCCGTCGCCGGGACCGCGCGCAGTCAATCGGAGGAACGAAACGCCATGCTTCCCTTCCCGCTGGTGGATACCCACGTGCACTTCTGGGACCTGGACCACCTGGATTACGGGTGGGTTCGGGGCAGCGAGGTCCTAAGACGGTCCTTTTTTCCGAAGGACCACGTCGCGGCGGCGGCGCCCTACGAAGTCGACGCCCTGGTCTTCGTTCAGGCCGCCTGCGCGCCCCACCAGGACCCGGACGAGGTGGACTGGGTGACCGAGCTGGCCAAAGAGGATCCGCGCATCCGCGGCATCGTGGGATCGGCGCCCCTCGAGGACGGCGAAGGCGTGGTGCCCCTCCTCGAGCGCTACGCGCGCAATCCGCTGGTCAAGGGGATTCGGCGCCTGCTCCAAGGGGAAAAGGAATCGGACGCGGCTCTGCGGCCGGGCTACGTCGAGGGCGTGCGCGCCCTGGCGCCGTTGGGCTTGTCCTGCGACCTGGGCGTGCGCCGCGATCAACTGGCCGCGTGCGCCGAACTCGCCCGAAGGTGTCCCGACGTGAAGTTCATGCTGAACCACATCGGCGTGCCCGACATCAAGGGCGGCGAGCAGGAGCCCTGGCGCGAGCACATCCGCGAACTCGCCGAGCTGCCCCACGTGTGGTGCAAGGTCTCCGGCGTGGCCACCGCGGCGGGCGAGGACTGGACCGCCGAGCAGGTGCGGCCCTACGTCGATCATGTCCTCGAGTGCTTTGGCTTCGACCGCGTGACCTTTGGAAGCGACTGGCCCGTCATGCTTCTCGCCACGGATTACCCGCGCTGGGTCGATACGCTGGCCGCCCAGGTGGCGGATTGTACGGACGACGAAAAGCGCCGTCTCTTCCGCGACAACGGCATTGCCTTCTACCGGCTGGAGGTATAGCGCGAATCACGCCTCAGCGCGCTCGTCCCACGGGCCGGGCGCCGGTCCGGTAGCGGGGCCCACGGCTTTGTCGAGGTGCTCGAGGAAGGCCTTGCGCGTGATCTCCCGGGCTCCGAGGCTCACGAGATGGTCGGTCCGCACCTGGCAATCGATGAGGGTGTAGCCGTAGTCCTTGAGCCGCGCGACGAGCGTGGCGAGGGCCACCTTGGACGCGTTGGACACGTCGGAGAACATGGACTCGCCGAAGAAGCACGTTCCCAGGGCGACCCCGTACAACCCGCCGACGAGTCGGCCGTCCTGCCAGGTCTCGACGGAATGGGCGTAGCCCGCCCGGTGGAGGCGGCTGTAGCCCTTGATCATGGCGCGCGTGATCCACGTGCCCGTGCGTCCGGGACCGCGGGCCCCGGCGCAGTTCTGGATTACCGCGTCGAAGGCATGGTCAAAGGTCACGGAAAAGGCGCCGCTCCGCAGCGCCCGGCGGAGGCTCTTGCTGACGTGGAACTCGTCGGGATACAGCACCAGCCGCGGGTTCGGCGACCACCAGAGAACGGGTTCGCCCTCGCTGTACCACGGAAAGATGCCCGAACGATAGGCCAGCAGAAGCCGTTCGACGCTCAGGTCGCCGCCCACCGCCAGCAGACCGTCCGGATCCGCCAGGTAGACCGGCGGAAAGATCAAATCATTGGTAAGACGAAACACAGGCATGGCGGGGAGTATAGCGATCCGGACGGGACGGCGGAAGCGCGTCAGGCTCCTTCTTCCCGTTCGAGCAGGGCGACGGGAAAGCGGCGCAACAGCTCTTCCAGGGGAACCGTGCCGCGGAAGGAGTCGCCGGTGAGCACGTGCGTCCAGTTCCCGTCGGGCAGGGCGAGAGTCGTGCCGGCCCAGTCGCCCGCGAGGCGAAGGGGCCATCGCGGCGCCACGGCCATCGCCTCGTCCCCCCGGGAGAAGGCGACGACGTGGGCGGCCTTGGAGCCTTCCGCCGACAGGGGCGTGTAGGCGCCGTCGCGGCCGAGGGCCCGGGGGCGGCGGCGCCGCAGATGGAGGCCCCGGTGGAGGAGCCACAGCATGGGCAGGCCTTCGTCCATCCGGGCCATGACGTCTTCCGGAGAGAGTCGCGGGAGCTCTTCGAGCAATCGACGGCGGATCTCGTAGTCCACGGGCCGGCGGTTGTCGGGGTCGACGAGGCTGAGGTCCCACAGCTCCGTCCCCTGGTAGGTGTCTGGGAAGCCGGGGGCGGCGAGCTTGAGCAGGACCTGGGCGAGGCCGTTGATGCGGCCCGGAAGCACTCGAGGCGCGACGAAGCCCTGAAGATCCGACACAAACGCGTCGTCCTCGAGCACCGCCCGCACAAAGCCTTCGAGGGCGGACTCGTACGATTCGCTCGGCTCGATCCATTTTGTCTGGGTCTTGGCTTCGCGGGCGGCCTTGATCATGTACGCCACGGCCCGGTCCGCTTCGATGGGCCACGCCCCCACGAGGGTCTGGTACAGCAGGTATTCGTCGTTGCGCGAAGGCGAATCGTCGCGACGGTGCCGTTCGTTGTTGCGCGACCAGCGTCGCACGGCGTCGCGCCATTCGTCCGGCGTCTCCGACAGCAGATGGAGGCGGGCCCGCACGTCTCCGCTGCGTTTGGTGTCGTGGGTGGACGTGGCGGTCATGGTGCGCGGCCAGTCGGCGAGGGTGGCCCGGCAGGCCTCGTGGAACTCCTCGGCCGTCACGCCGAACCGATGGGGATTTCCGCCCACCTCGTTGAGCGAAACCAGCCGATTGTAGGTGTAGAACAGGGTGTCCTCGACGCCCTTGGCCATGGCAGGCCCCGAGAGCTGCTGGAATCGCAGCACGAAATCGATTTCGGCCTCGCCTCGGCCGCGCAACAGCAGAAGGTCGCAGAGGAACTCGAACACCATGGGATCGACGTCCGGGCGGCTGGCCTTGGCCCGACCGACGGCCTCCTCGATGTAGCGCTGGTCCTGCTCGCTCACCGAAGGCACCTCGGGACGGGTGTAGGTGCGGTAGACGGGGAATGCGGCGAGGAGCTCGCGGAGGACGTCGCCGAGCTCCTCGAGCGTGTAGTCGCGGTAGCGCCAGTGCTTCTCGCTGATGTCCAGGAGCAGCAGGGCGAGCCGGTTGACCTCGCTCGCGAGCCCGGTGCGCAGGACGTGCAGCTTCTTCTCCCGGACTTGGGCGGGATAGTCGACGGATTCGCCCGTGAACTCGGCGTAGAATTCGGTGAGGACGTCCTCCGCCGACGGATCGACGAAGAGCCCCGATACCCGGTTGAGGAAATCGTAGCCCGTGGTGCCGTCGACGGGCCAGGAGGCCGGCATGGACTCCCCTTCGTCGAGGATCTTCTCGACCCCGATCCAGACCTCGGGCGCTTGTTCCCGCAGCCGTTCGAGGTAGCGCTCGGGATCGCGCAGGCCGTCGATGTGGTCGACCCGGAGTCCGTCCACCCAGCCGTCGCGGACCCCCCGGAGGATCGTGCCGTGCATGGCGCCGAAGACGCGCTCGTTCTCGATGCACACGCCGACGAGGGCGTTCTCGACGAAGAACCGTCGGTAATTGATCTCGTGAGATCCCGTGCGCCAGTAGGCGAGGCGGTAGTGCTGACGGCTCAGGATGCCGTCGAGGGTGGCGGGAGATGCGTTGATCTCCGCCACGATGGCGTCGAGGGCCTGGGCCACCGCCGGCTCCTCGGCCAGCAGTTCCTCGAACTCCCCGCGGATCCGGGCCTGCTCCTGATACATCCCCTCGGCGTCGTCGTGTCCCGGCGGCAGGGTTCGAATCGCCGCCGCGAGGGCCGACACGTCCCCCCGGCCCAGGTGGTCTTCGAGGGCGGAAAACACGGTGTCGAGGGAGTGGGGGGTGAGGGGCATCCGCCGGTCGTGGTAGGCGACCTCGAGAGAAGCCCCGTCCCGCACCACCTGAAGTTCGCGCCGTTCCAAAGTCCGGCCGTAATGGTCTCCCAGCACCGGCAGAAGCACCTTGTCCTGGAGCTTGGGATCGCGGGGAGACCAGTTGAGGTCGAAATAGGGGGCGGAACGGGCGTAGCGGCCGTGTTCGAGGAGATCCCACCACCATCGGTTGGCCCGTGGGTCGCCGCTCATGTGGTTGGGCACGATGTCGAGGATCTGGCCCAGCCCCTGCTCTTTCAGCACCTCGAGGAAGCGTCCGTGGGCGGCTTCGCCTCCCAGGTCGTCGCTCACCCGGGTGGGGTCGGCCACGTCGTAGCCGTGGGTGCTGTCGGGTCCCGCCTGGAGGTAGGGCGAGCAGTAAACGTGGCTGATTCCGAGGGCCGCCAGGTACGGCGCGACGGCGGCGGCCTCGTCGAACCTGAAACCGGGCCCGAACTGGAGCCGGTACGTGGCCGTGAGGGCGGGCAAGGCTACTCGACTCCTCTGAGGACGACCACCGAGCGGCCCTCCGCGGTCAGGGAGTCGCCGGCGGCGAGGACTTCATGCTCGACGGGTCCGGGGCCGCCCGTGTTGATCATGACTTGCCACCTCGGGCCGTAGCGCTCCGGCGGCAGCACGAACGGCACGGGTTCGTGGTGGGCGTTGAACATGATGAAGAAGCTGTCGTCCACGATCCGTTCACCCCGGGGGCCGCGGCTCGCGATCCCGTTGCCGTTGAGGAAGACGCCGAGGCACTTGGCGAATCCGTTGTTCCAGTCGTCTTCCGACATTTCCGCGCCTTCCGGCTTGAACCAGTTGATGTCGGCCGTCCATTCGGAGGTGTAGATGGGCTGGCCCTGAAACCAGCGGCGGCGCCGAAACACGGGGTGCTCCCGACGGAGCCGAATCAGGCCCCGGGTGAACTCGAGCAGGTCGTCGTCGGTGTGTTCCCAGTCGATCCACGACAGCTCGTTGTCCTGGCAGTAGGTGTTGTTGTTGCCCTTCTTCGTTCGGCCGATCTCGTCCCCGTGGAGCAGCATGGGCACGCCCTGCGAAAGCAGCAGCGTGGCCAGGAAGTTCCGCTGCTGCCGCGCCCGCAGCGTGAGGACTTCCGGGTCGTCCGTGTCGCCTTCCGCGCCGCAGTTCCACGAGCGGTTGTCGTCGTGGCCGTCGGTGTTGTTGTCGAGGTTCTCCTCGTTGTGCTTGT
>CAYVOE010000049.1:15170-17667 GCA_964452795.1 uncultured Nitrospiraceae bacterium | reverse complement strand
CGGCGCGGGCGATCTCGTCGGGCGTGGCGACCACGGGCTCGATGCGCTGGCGCACGGCCTGGCGGATGTCGTCGAGGCGCTGGGTATCGAGGGGATTGCTGACGGCCACCACCAGGGTGCCGTTGCGCTCCTCGAGGGGCACGAACCGGTAGTGGTGCGCGAACCGGGCCGGAACGCGCCTGGCCAGCTCGGGGTCCAGAGAGGCCTGAGACGGAACGACATAGCGCAGCTCGCAGAACGCCGCCAGGGCCTTGTAGACGGCCTCGGCGGGGGCGTATCCGCCCTCGACCAGGACGTCGACGAGGCTGTCGTCGGAACGAAGGGCGTCCTCGCGGGCTCGGGTGAGGGTGGCTTCGTCGATTAGCCCCTCCCGCAAGAGATACCGCTCCAATGCCTTCTCGCCTACCACCGCTATGCATCCCCCTTTGCGCAACACGCCAAACGCTTCGATGTTAACACCGATACCCCGCCCGTAGCAAGTTTTTGACGTGAAATTCAGGGATTCCGCGTATTAAGGGCTTGCAAGGATTCGCGGGCCAATTGGGCCAGAACGGGCTCGGGACTCTCGCTGGCCTGACGGTAGGCCTCGCGGGCGGTGTCGAGGTCGTGCAATTCCTGCCACGCCACGTTCCCGATGACCAGGTTGAGCTTGGCCACGGCGACGGGGTTCTTGAGGCGCTCGCGGGCGGCCTCGAGGGCGGCCAGCCGGTTGCCCGAGTCGTCGAGGTCCGCCTCGGTTGCGGAGAGGGCCACCATTTCGCGGAGGGCCTGGTCGGCGGCGAGGGCGTGGGGATTGCGGGCCACGATGCTCTCGTACCGTTCGAAGGCGGCGGCCGGGTTGCTGCGGGCGGCGTCGAGGGCGTGGAGGAGGGCGAAATTGTCGCGCCGTCCCTCGTCGAGGAGGTTGCGCCGCTCGGTGATCCGGTGGCGGACGGGTTCGGGCGCGGCATCGACGGCCTGGGGATACTCGGCGATGAGGGTGCGGTATTCCCGTTCGGCCACGTCGTACCAGCGGAGGTCGCTGTAGGCCAGGTTTGCGACGCGCATCTGGGCATCCCCGGCACGCGGATCGCGCGGATGATCGGCGAGGAATTGCTTGAGGGCGTTGTAGGCGCCGGTGTAGTTGCCGGCGGCGACCAGACGCTCGGCCTCGTGCAAGACGGCGTCGGCGGGCGACGTAGGGCTCGGCGCGTGGGCGGTTCCGGTCGAAGGACCCTCCGGAAGAACGAAATAGAGGTAAGCGAAGAACCCGACCGCGAGAAAGGCGGCGAGGGCCCCGCCCGCCGCCAGGACCCAGCGCCGGGGGGAGGGCCGATCGGTCCGGGAGCGGGCGCGGAGAACGGGCGTCAGGTCGTAGGGAATGGGCACGGGATCGCGGGGCAGGGCCGCGACGAGCCGGCCCAGGGCCTCGGCCTCGCGTCGGCAGGCGGCGCAGGATTCGAGGTGTCGGTCAAGGGCCTGCCGGTCCCCTTCGGGGAGCGGTTCATAGAGCGATGCGGCGATGTGGCCGCGCATCCTTCGGCAAGTCCACATATTTTTCCGTAACCTCTCGGGCTTCTTGGGGCCGATGGGCCTCTTAAACCAGGTCTTCCAGTTCTTTCTGCAGCTTTTTCAGGGCCCGAAACAGGTGCACCTTGACGCTGCCCACGGTGCAGCCGAGGGCCTCGGCGATGTCGGCCAGGGCCATGCCCTCGTAGTGGCGCATGGCGAAGACCGCCCGCTGGGTGGGCGACAACACCGCCAGGGCGGTCCGCACCCGCCCGTCGATCTCGCGGGCCCGGACTTCGCGCTCCGTTTCCTGGGGCGCGGGCCCGGCCGATCCGTCGCGCAGGGCCTCGTCGAAAGGCTCGTGGCGATGCCGCTTGTGCCGCCGGAGGTGATCGATGGCCTGATTGGTGGTCAGGCGCATCAGCCACGGCGAAAACCCGCGGATGGGCTTCCACGAGTCGATCTTGCGATAGGCCTTGAGCAGCGTTTCCTGGGCCACGTCGAGGGCGTCCTCGCGGTTCGACGTGATGCGGAAGGCCACGGCATAGACGCGCCCCTGAAACCGGCGGACGATCTCGTCGAAGGCCGCTTCCTTGCCGGCTTTGAGGGCGAGGGCCAACTCGTCGTCGGTCAGCGCCGCCAGGTCCATATGTCCTTCCTGCTTCATTGGGTAGAACGCACTCGGGTGGTTAAAGGTTTACACGGGGTAGAGTGTGACATCGGCCCATGGGAGCCATCAAGGGGGTGGCTTGGCCGTCTCGGCCAAGTTCTATTGATTTTGTAACTTGGGTGGGATGTCCAAGACACGCTCAGGCGAGGAAGAGGTAGTCTTGGAGTTCGCGGTAGCCGCGGGGGGAGAACCAGGCGCGGATCTCGTCGCGGGCGCCGGGAGCGCCGACGGCCACGACGGTGAAGGTCCGGCCGGGCCCGGGGAGGTCGTCGGGGGCGATGACGGGGAAGCCGTGGATGACGCGGCGCGGGTTCTTCAGCCCGAGCTGCTGCACGATGT
>CAYVOE010000049.1:13201-15160 GCA_964452795.1 uncultured Nitrospiraceae bacterium | reverse complement strand
CGGGGGTTGAAGTCGACAACGGCGCGGGGGGCCTCTCACCCCCACTCCCGCAGCCAGGTCTTGCCGACCTCGCCGGCGCCCCACTGGTGGAAGGCCCGGTCCCGGAGATAGGTTTGGAACAGGTAGTGGCGCTTGAGGGCGCGGAAGGATGCCGGGCTGTAGCGCGGGTCGGTCATGGACAGGCGCCCGGCCGATTCGCGCCACTCGAGGAGGGGTTCGGGGACCTTGACGAACCGATACCCGGCTTCGAAGAGGCGCATGCAGAGGTCGTAGTCCTCGGCCCAGCCGGCGTCGCGGTATCCGCCGACGGCCTCGAAGGGCGCCCGGCGCAGGAGGAAAGTGGGATGGGGAATGGGACACTCGACGAAAAGCTCGCGCACCATGTCGTCGTGGGTGACGAGGCGGTTGATCCAGGCTTCGTACCGGCGGCGTCCGAGGCCGACGGAATCGCCGGACATGACGACGGCGGCGCCGCAGAGGGCCGCCTCGGGATCGGCTTCGAGAGTTTCGAGTTGCCGGGCGAGCCGGTGGGGCATGGAGCGGTCGTCGGCGTCCATGCGGGCGAGAAAGTCGCCGCGGGCGCGGGCACAGGCCTGTTGAAGGGCGGCGACGATGCCGCCGTGGTCGGCAATGTCGGGCCGGATGCGGGGGTCCCGGGCGGCGAAGTCGGCGGCGATTCGAGGCGACGCGTCGGTCGAGCCGTCGTCGTGGACGATGAGTTCCCAGTCGGTAAAGGTCTGGTCCTGTACCGAGCGGATGGCCTCGGCGAGGGTCGCGGCCGCATTGTAGACGGGCAGGATTATGGAGACGCGGGGCCGGCTCAAGGGTCGGACGGGCTTCTCATCTATCCTTCCTCGGCGGGAAGGTCGTATTGGTTGAGAAAGGGAAAAACGTGGCGCGAGATGAAGGCGCGGGCGTCGGAGATGTTGCTGCAGGCGCGGTCGAGATCGTCGGAGCCGATTGCGGCGTCGGGGTATACCGCCTTCACCTCGACGAGGATCTCGGCGGGGTTGTGGCGGAACGATTCCATGGCGACGTGGTACTCGCCGGGATGATCGGGCGTCTGGGGGAAGACGAAGCGGAGCCCGGCGACGCCGATGGGCCGGGGCATGTGGGGCGCGATTCGGCCCGCTTGTCCGCAGACTCGTTCGAGGAGGAATACGCGGGCGTCGTTGAAATGGGTCAGGGAGAAAGTCGAGCGCAGGGTGGCGACCTGGACGGAAAAGGCGTCGAGCCCGAGGATATCGAAGGCGCGGGAGAGGACTTCGCGGATCTTCTGGAGGAAGTCGGAAAGGGGCATGTCGGCCCATTCCTCGACGAGGGCGATGCGGTCGGGGAGAAACAGGGCGAAGGAATGGGTGTTTCGTCCGCGGCGCGACGTGAAACGCCCTTGCCCGGGCAGGGTGAAATCGGTGTTGTCGTAGCCGGCGCGGGTCTGAGACAGCTCGAAATAGAGCTTCTGGAGCAGCGGCTTGGGATGGGGCCGCGGCGGATGGATCAATTCCGTCGAGAAATGTATCAGGCGATCTTCCAGGTGCAAAACGATTCCCCCTGCATTGACCGAAGTATAAGGGCCAACCGACGGGGATGCAAAAGGTGTCCGGCGGCGGACGACGCGTGCACGGGGCGGGCGGCGCGGCTATAATGACGCCCGCGTCGGCTCGGCCGTAAGGAATTGGGGAGACGGCCGGATGCGCCGACTTCCGGCCCGATTGGGCCGACGACGGGGGTCTGCTCACGGGCGATTGCCGCCGACGGCGCCCATTCGAATCGCGGGGCGAGCACGAAGACCGATCACGGGCCGCACCGGTCCAAGAGGGGACATACAATGCTGGGGATCGACGATTTCTGGGTGTGGAGTGCCTACGTGCTGTGCCTGGCGTCGACGGGGGTGTGCGTGGTCTACGGGTTGTATTCGTGGAACCGAGACGGCGCGGCGCCGCAGCCGGAAGACCGGGC
>CAYVOE010000049.1:0-13191 GCA_964452795.1 uncultured Nitrospiraceae bacterium | reverse complement strand
GGTCGTCACGATTTACCTGGCGCTGACGGCGTACCTGGGATATTTGGGCTATCGGCACACGCGGACGACGGCGGACTATCTCGTGGGCGGCCGGCAGATGCATCCGGTGGTGATGGCGCTGTCCTACGGGTCCACGTTCATCAGCACGTCGGCCATTGTGGGGTTCGGCGGCGTGGCGGCGATGTACGGCATGGGGATCCTGTGGCTGGTGTTCCTGAACATCTTCGTGGGGATTTTCATCGCCTTCGTGGTCTTTGGCGAGCCGACGCGGCGCATGGCGCACCGCCTCGGCGCCCACACCTTTCCCGAACTGATGGGCCGCCGTTTTCAGAGCCGGTTCATTCATCTTTTCGCGGGCCTGGCGATCTTCCTGTTCATGCCGCTGTACACCACGGCGGTGCTTTTGGGCGGCGCGGAATTCATGCAGGTCATGTTCCGGATCCCCGACTTCTACGCGGCGCTGTTCATCCTGGCCTTCATCATCGCGGCCTACGTGCTGGCGGGCGGGCTCAAGGGGGTGATGTACACCGACGCCCTTCAGGCGGGAATCATGGTGTTGGGAATGATCGTCCTGGCCGTCATCACCTACGGGAAGCTGGGCGGCATTACGGCGGCCCACGACGCGTTGACGAACATGGCGGACCGCGTGCCGGAGTCTCTGAGGGCCCAGGGACACCGGGGCTGGACGCGCTTTCCCCAGGCGGGCTGGGGCGGGCCGGAGTATGGCATCTGGTGGACTTTGGTTTCGACCATCATTCTGGGCGTGGGCATCGGCGTGCTGGCCCAACCCCAGCTCATCGTGCGGTTCATGACGGTGAAATCGAAACGGGAGCTCAACCGAGCCGTGGCGGTGGGCGGGCTCTTCATACTGCTGCTGCCGGGCGTGGCCTATACCGTGGGGACGTTGACGAACGCCTATTTCGAGCGGGAGCGCATCCTGTGCGAGGTCATCGACGACGAGGTGTGGATGGCGCCGGGACCGCGCGGACAGCTCGAGGCCCTCGGGCCGGACGCTTCGGAGGCGGAGCGGGCCGGGGCACGACGCTTCGTGGCGTACCGCCTGCCCGACGACGAGCCCGGGACGGCGCCGCATTACGTGCTCCACACCGAGGCGATGCGGATCGAGCGGGATGTGGAACCGGGCGTGGATGCGATGATGCCGGGGCTGATCTCGGTGGACCGCACCCTGGGCCAGGGCTCGCTTCCGCAGGGCAATCCCGACAAGATCATCCCGATCTACGTGGAAAGCGCCATGCCGCGCTGGTTCGGCGTGGTGTTCCTGCTGACGCTGCTGTCGGCGGCCATGAGCACCTTGTCGGGCCAGTTTCACGCCATGGGCACGGCCCTGGCGCGGGACGTGGTGGGCGCCCTCATGCCCATGGGTCGGACGAGCGACCGGGCGGCCATCCGCCTGATGCGGATCAGCATCATCATCGGGCTGGCGGCGAGCATCCTGCTGGGCGCCAAGCCGCTGCGAGGGTATATCGCCGTGGCGACGGCGCTGTTCTTCGGGCTGTGCGCGGCGTCCTTCCTGCCGAGCTTCATCGGGGCCCTGTTCTGGAAGCGCATGACCAAGGCGGGGGCGGCCGCCAGCATGGTGGGCGGATTCGTGGTGAGCGGCGGGTGGATGGTGTTCTGCTTCGAGAAGACGGCCAGGGGGCTGGGTCTGTGCGAGGCGCTGACGGGCCAGACCGTGCTGCTGACGACGGGCAACTGGTCCGGGGTGGATCCCTTGTTCGTGGCGCTGCCTGTGTCGACGATCCTGGCGGTGGCGGTAAGCCTCATGACGGAACCCGCGGACCGCCGTCATATAGAACAGTGCTTCGCCGCAGGGGACGGCCCCTTGCCGGCGCCGGCCCTCGACCCCGGCGCGGTGGCGAAGTAAAGCCGCTTTTCTCTTCTTACTCCCGGGCCGCCCGGATCCCGCGGTGGTAGTCCTGGAGGGACCGGACGCCGTCCTGCTCCTCCCTTCGGGCGCGGATGCCCTGGGCGGCGGCGTAGGCGGCGGCGGTGGTGGTGATGTAGGGAATCTTGTAGCGAATGGCGGCCTGCCGCACGTAGGCGTCGTCCTGGCTGCCCAGCTTGCCCTTGGGCGTATTGACGATCATCTGGATCCGGCCGTTCTTGATGGCGTCGACGATGTTGGGGCGGCCTTCGCTCATCTTGTTGACGGCTTCCGCCTCGATGCCGTTGGCTTCGAGGAAGGCCTGGGTGCCGCGGGTGGCGAGGATGCCGAAGCCCAGGGTGCGCAGTTGGCGGGCCGTCTCGAGGATGCCCGGCTTGTCGTCGGCGGCCACGGTGATCAGGACATTGCCTTCGGTGGGCAGGGCCGGTTGGGCGGCTTCCTGGGCCTTGGCGAAGGCGAGGCCGAAGGTCTCGGCGATGCCGAGGACCTCCCCCGTGGAGCGCATCTCGGGCCCGAGCACGGGGTCGACTTCGGGGAACATGTTGAAGGGCAACACGGCCTCTTTGACGCCGAAATGGGGCACGGCAAAGTGTTCGAGGCCGAGTTCCGACAGCTTCTTGCCCATCATGACCTGGGTGGCGATGCGGGCCATGGGAATGTTGCAGATCTTCGAGACCAGGGGGACGGTGCGCGAGGCCCGCGGGTTGGCTTCGAGGATGTAGACGACGTCGTCGGCGATGGCGTACTGGATGTTCATGAGGCCCACCACGCCGAGGGCGACGGCGATGCGCCGGGTGTACTCGTTGATGGTGGCGATGTGCTGCGGCGCCAGGCTGATGGGCGGGATGACGCAGGCGGAGTCGCCGGAATGGATCCCGGCCCATTCGATGTGCTCCATGATGGCGGGCACGAAGGCGTCCTTGCCGTCGGCGATGGCGTCGGCCTCGGCTTCGATGGCGTGCTGGAGGAACTTGTCGATGATGATGGGCCGCTCGGGCGTGACTTCCACGGCGGCGGCCATGTACTCGCGCAGCATGTGGTCGTCGTGGACCACTTCCATGGCGCGGCCGCCGAGGACGTAGGACGGACGGACGATGACGGGGTAGCCGATGCGGCGCGCCACGGCCAGGGCCTCTTCGACGGTGGTGGCGGTCCCTGCCTCGGGATAGGGGATGTCGAGGCGGGCCATGACCTCGCGGAACCGATCCCGGTCCTCGGCGAGGTCGATGGCATCCGGCGAGGTGCCGAGGATGGGCACGCCCGCCTCTTCGAGCTCCCGGGCGAGGTTGAGGGGAGTCTGTCCGCCGAACTGGACGATGACGCCCTCGGGCTTCTCCTTCTGGTAGATGCTCAGCACGTCCTCGAGGGTGAGGGGCTCGAAGTAGAGGCGGTCGGACGTGTCGTAGTCGGTCGAGACGGTCTCGGGGTTGCAGTTGACCATGATGGACTGCACGTCCATGTCGCGCAGGGCGAAGGCGGCGTGGCAGCAGCAGTAGTCGAACTCGATGCCCTGGCCGATGCGGTTGGGCCCGCCGCCGAGGACCATGATCTTGCGTCCCGACTGCGCCTCGACGACGTCGGGGGCGTTGTAGGTGGAATAGTAGTAGGCCGCGTTCTCGACGCCGCTCACGGGGACGGGTTCCCAGGCCTCGTCGATGCCGAGGGCGATACGGCGTTCGCGCAGACGCTTCTCGGGGATGTCGAGGAGGAAGGCGAGGTATCGGTCGGCGAACCCGTCGCGCTTGGCTTCGCGCAGGAGGTCGTCGGGGAGGTCGCCGCCCTTGTGGCGCAGGATGCGCTCCTCGAGCCGGACGAGCTCCTGCATCTGCTCGAGGAACCAGGCCTTGATGCCCGTGAGCCGGTGCAGATCCTCGACGGAAGCGCCTTTGCGCAGGGCCTCGTAGAGGATGAACTGGCGCTCGCTGGTGGGGTGGTGCAGCAAGTGGAGCAGGTCCGGCAGGGACTTTCGGTTGAAGTCTCGGGCGAAGCCCAGTCCGTAGCGGCCGATCTCGAGGGAGCGGATGGCCTTCTGGAGG
The DNA here is from genome assembly GCA_964452795.1 of uncultured Nitrospiraceae bacterium. Taxonomy (GTDB): domain Bacteria; phylum Hydrogenedentota; class Hydrogenedentia; order Hydrogenedentales; family SLHB01; genus CAYVOE01. The sequence continues at coordinate 9,249 of CAYVOE010000049.1, read as the reverse complement.
GCTTCCTTGTAGTTCTTGCCGATGCTCATGACCTCGCCGACGGCGCGCATCTGGGTGCCCAGCTTGTCTTCGACGCCGCGGAATTTCTCGAAGGCCCAGCGGGCGAACTTGACCACCACGTAGTCGCCCGAGGGGGTGTACTTGTCGAGGGTGCCGTCGCGCCAGTAGGGGATCTCGTCGAGGGTGAGCCCGCCGGCGAGAAGGGCCGAAACCCGGGCAATGGGAAAGCCCGTGGCCTTGGAGGCCAGGGCCGACGACCGGGAGGTGCGGGGGTTGATCTCGATAACCACGACGCGGCCGGTGCGGGGATCGTGGGCGAACTGGATGTTGGTGCCGCCGATGACCTCGATGGCCTCGACGATGGCGTAGGCGTATTTCTGAAGGCGCTGCTGAAGCTCGGGCGAGACGGTGAGCATGGGGGCCGTGCAGAAGGAGTCGCCCGTGTGGACGCCCATGGGGTCGACGTTTTCGATGAAGCACACGGTGATCATCTGGTTCTTGGCGTCGCGGACCACCTCGAGCTCGAGCTCTTCCCAGCCGAGGACCGATTCCTCGACCAGGAGCTGGCCCACCAGGCTCGCCGCAAGACCCCGGGCCGCCACGGTCCGCAGCTCCTCGACGTTGTATACGAGCCCGCCCCCGGTGCCGCCCATGGTGTAGGCGGGGCGGATCACCACCGGGTAACCCAGCCGCTCGGCGATCTGTTCGGCTTCCTCGACGGAGTAGGCCAGTTCGCTGGCGGGGGTCTCGATGCCCAGGCGCTGCATGGTCTCTTTGAAGGCGCTGCGGTCTTCGCCGCGTTCGATGGCGTCGACCTGGACCCCGACGACCCGGACGCCGTACTTGTCGAGGATGCCCTGACGGGCCAGGGTGGCCGAGCAGTTGAGGGCGGTCTGGCCGCCGAGGGTGGGCAGCAGGGCGTCGGGTTTCTCCTTGGCGATGATCTTTTCGCAAATCTCCCAGGTCAGGGGCTCCACGTAGGTGGCGTCGGCCATGCCCGGGTCGGTCATGATGGTGGCCGGGTTGGAGTTGGCCAGGACTACCTGGTAACCGAGGCTGCGGAGGGCCTTGCAGGCCTGGGTGCCGGAATAGTCGAATTCGCAGGCCTGGCCGATCACGATGGGACCGGACCCGATGATCATTACCTTCTGGATGTCGTCGCGCCTAGGCACCGTTGCCCCTTCCGGGCGGATCACGCCCGATCTTTCCTGCGTGCGCCTTCCCCCGGGACTGCGTCGCGTATTTCTTGAGTCACATGGCCGATTCGCCCGGCACGGGCCGTACTTCCGGCGCGCCGGGCGGTGTTCTGGGCAGGGCTCGCGGAGGGTATCAGGGGAAGATGGGTAAACGTTCCGCAGCCCGCCGTGCGCATTAGACCCAAGGGGGCCGGTGCATTTCAAGACCCGGCGCGGCCGGCCCGGGGGGAAGGGCTCCGGCTTACGGGACGATGCGGGCCTGGACGGACTTGAAGGCGGGGGTGCCGGAGAGGGCGTCGGCGTGGCGCGGCACGAGGACGTTGGCCTCCGGGTAGTACATGGCGATGTTTCCGGGGCGGATGTCGATCTCGCGGACGCGGACGTTGCGGAGCAGGCCGGCTTCGGTCCGCACGGTGACGGGCTGGTCGAAGGCCAGGCCGAGGCGAACCCGGTCCTGGGGGTTCATCAGGACCACGTCGCGGCGCTCCTGGCCCCGGTAGACGTCTTCGTCTTCGTATACGACGGTGTTGAACTGTCCCTCGGAACGCAGGGTCATCAGGCGGAGGCTGTCGCCGTTCGTTTCGAAGGCGGGCAGGGGGATTGCGTGGAACCGGGCGCGGCCGGAGGGCGTCTTGAACCGCGGTTCGTGGAAGGTGCGCCCGCCGATGTGGAACTCCTGACGGGAGACGTCGAGCTTTCCGATGGCCTCGTATCCGGGTACGACGGCGGCGATGGCTTCGCGGATCCGGCCGTGGGACTCCATGGCCCGCCAGTCCACGGGTCCGCCGTCGCCCAGGACGCGCCGCGCCAGGGCCGCGGTGATGGAGACCTCGCTGCGGGGCCCCTCGTACCGGGCGGGTCCGCCGTCGCTGAGCCGGACGTAGTTGAACATGGATTCCTGGGTGGTGGACTGGCTTTCCTCGTCTCGGGCCAAAACGGGGAGGATCAGGGTCTCGCGGCCGCGGCCCATGACGTGGCCCGTGTTGAGGGTGGTGCTGAGGTAGACGACGGTGTCGACGCGGCGCAGGGCTCGCGCGGCGAAGTCGGCGTCGGGGTTCGAGCCGTAGAGGTTGCCGCCGAGGCACAGGGCGAAGCGGATGCCTCCTTCGGCGGCCCGCTCCATGCTGCCCAGGGTGTCGAGGCCCGGCGCGGTGGGCAGTTTGATTCCGAAATGCTCTTCGAGGCCCTGGTAGATCTGCTCGCGCAATTTAGGGGTGACGCCGACGGAGCCGATGCCCTGGATGTTGCTGTGGCCGCGGATGGGAAGCAGGCCCGCCCGAGGCCGGCCCAGCATGCCGCGCATGAGGGCGAGATCGGCGATGGCCTGGACGTTGTGCACGCCGTGGCGATGGTGGGTGACGCCCATGGCCCAGGCGAAAACCGTCCCCCGGGAGGCGGCGTACATGTCGGCAACTTGCCGGAAGGTCTCGCGGGGCACGCCGGACTCACGCTCGACCTGGTCCCAGGACAGGGAGTTCAAATGGGCTTCGACCTCGGGCCAGCCCTCGGTGTGCTCCTCGATGAAGGCCCGATCGACGGCGCCCCGTTCGAGGATCTCCTTGGCGACGCCGAGGAGGAAGGCGATGTCGCCGCCGATGTGGGGCTGGACATAGACGTCGGCGATGGGGGTGCCGAAGAGCAGGCTGCGAACGTCGGACGGGACCTTGAACCGGACGAGGCCGACCTCGCGCAGGGGGTTGACCACGACGACGCGGCCGCCCCGGCGCTTCATCTTCAGGATGGAGCTCATGAGGCGCGGATGATTGGAGGCCGGGTTGGCCCCGATGAGGAACAGGAGGTCGCAGTCTTCCACGTCCTCGAGACGAATGCTGGCGGTGCCGGACCCGTAGACGCTGCTCAGACCCACGCCCGAGGCCTGGTGGCAGTAGTAGGAGCAGTTGTTGACGTTGTTGGTGCCGTAGAGGCGCGCGAAGAGCTGGAGCAGGAAGCCGGCCTCGTTGGACGAGCGGCCGCTGAAGTAGAAGAAGCTCTCGTCGGGCGGCGTCGCCTTGAGTCGGTCCGCGATGCGGTCGAGGGCATCGTCCCAGGAAAGGGGGCGGTACCGGGTGTCGTTGGGGCCGGCGTAGAGGGGCGTGGCGATGCGGCCGGAGGCCTCGAGCTCGCGGGGCGAGAACCGCTGGAGGTCTTCGAAGCTGAACTCGTCGAAGAAGCCTTCGCGGATGCGCCCCTGCATGTCGGCCGCCATGGCCTGGATGGACTTCTTGCAGACCTCGGGGAAGCTCCCGTGCTCGTTGACCATGCCGCCGGCCTGACCGCCCATGCCGAGGGCGCAGGTCTTGCAGGCGTTTCGCGCGCGCATCGCCCGCCAGAGCCGAACGACGCCGCCGGCGCGGCGCGCCTTGCGCAGGGTGTAGTAGATCGAGGCCCAGCCGCCGCCGGCTTTGGGCATGCGTCGAGCGGAACAACCGTCGGACATCCCGAGATCCTTTAAATCGGTGTGCGCGGGAATCGACGACCGGGGCGCCGATCCGCGCGCGATCCCTGCCTTCGGGGGGAGGGCCGAATTGCGCCCTCCCCCCTTTGAACAGGAAGGAGAGGCTGACTAGGCAGCCACCATGCCATGGGGATCGATGACGTATTTGCGAGCCGCGCCCTGGTCGAAGTCTTTGTAGCCCTGGGGCGCTTCGTCCAGCGAAATGGTGGTGACGTTCACGGCCTTGGCGATCTGGATCTTGTCGTGGAGGATGCATTGCATCAACTGGCGGTGGTACCGCATGACCGGACACTGTCCGGTGGAGAACTGGTGCGACTTCGCCCAGCCCAGGCCGATCCGGGTGCTGAGGTTGCCGACCTTGGCGTTCTCGTCGACGCCGCCCGGATCGCCCGTAACGTAGAGGCCCGGGATGCCGATGGCGCCGCCGGCGCGGGTGACTTCCATGCAGCAGTTGAGGACCGTGGCGGGCCGCTCGACGGCGGCCTCCTGGCCGTGTCCGCGGGCCTCGAATCCGACGCAGTCGACGGCGGCATCCACCTCGGGCACGCCCAGGATCTGCTCGATTTGCTCGGCCACGTTGGCGTTCTTGCGCAGGTCGATGGTTTCGCAGCCGAAGCTGCGGGCCTGTTCGAGCCGTTCCGCGATCATGTCGCCCACGATGACCACGGCCGCGCCCAGGAGGTGGCAGGAAGCCGCGCAGGCAAGGCCGACGGGGCCGGCGCCGGCAACGTAGACCGTGGCGCCGGGTCCCACGCCCGCCGTGACGGCGCCGTGGTAGCCCGTGGGGAAGATGTCGGACAGCAGGGTAAGATCCTTGATCTTGGCCATCGCCTGGTCGCGGTCGGGGAACTTGAGGAGGTTGAAATCGGCGTAGGGGACCATGACGTATTCGGCCTGGCCTCCTACCCATCCGCCCATGTCGACGTAGCCGTAGGCGGCGCCGGGTCGGGCGGGATTGACGTTCAGGCAGATGCCCGTCTTGCCTTCTTTGCAGTTGCGGCACCGACCGCACGCGATGTTGAACGGCACGGAGACCAGGTCGCCCTTCTTGATGAACTCGACGTCGCGGCCCGTTTCAACGACCTCGCCCGTAATCTCGTGGCCGAGCACCAAACCGGCCGGCGCCGTGGTGCGTCCGCGAACCATGTGCTGGTCGCTTCCGCAGATGTTGGTCGTGACGATCTTGAGGATGACGCCGTGATCGCACTTCCGGCCGTTGAGCGCCAGCTTGGGATAATCGATACTCTGGACCTGCACTTCTCCGGGCTTGATATAGACCACACCGCGATTACTTGCCATGACCTGTCCCTCCAAACCGAGTTGTTGTGTCTCCGCCGAAGCGCGTCGAGGAAGCACAAGTCCTCTCCCCCTTCAACGCCGCGGACAGAACAGGAACGTAGGGGCCGATCCCGTGCGGGATCCTTTCAGCGTGCGATTCAAGAACAACCGGAAACCCAAACCACCGCCATTATCACGCTTCGATTGAGCTTTGGCAAGCCCCGCGGATCCGATTCGTATTTCGGGCGACAATGGATGACAGCGGTCGACAGTGTGAGCGGGTCGGGTCGAATTCGCCGTCGATTTTACTCCGCGCTTAGGCTGGGGACGCGTCAATTGTTATCATGCGACGTTCCAAAGCATAGGGGAATGGTCTGGAGGATGGAGCATCGTCATGGGGCGGAGGAAGACGCTGGGGCCGGTTCCGCGGCCCGTGTTGAAGTGGGCCGGAGGCAAGACGCAGCTCTTGCCGGAACTGGTTCCGCGGGTGGAGAAAGCGGCGCCGTTCGGCCGGTACCACGAGCCCTTTCTGGGGGGCGGGGCCCTGTTCTTCGAGCTCTACCGGACGGGGCGGTTGCCGAAGACGCCGGCGGCGCTGTCGGACGTCAACGACCGGCTGATGGACGTCTACCGGGGGCTTCGGGACGATGTGGAGGCGGTGATCGCGATCCTCGAGGAGCACCGGGCCCGGCATAATCGGGAGCACTATTATGCGGTGCGGGCGGAGCGGCCCGACTCGCGGACGGCGCGGGCGGCCCGGCTCATCTATCTCAACCGCACCTGTTTCAACGGACTTTTCCGGGAGAACAGCCGGGGGGAATTCAACGTGCCCATGGGGCGGTACACGAACCCGACGATCTGCGATGCGGAGAACCTGCGGGCGGTGTCGGAGGCGCTTCGGCAGACCCGACTGGAAACCCGACCCTTCGACGCCGTGGTCGACGAGGCGGCGCCGGGAGACCTGGTCTATTTCGATCCGCCTTATGACCCCGTTTCGAGGACGGCGTCGTTCACGCAGTACGACCGGAACGGGTTCGGAGAGGCGGAGCAGCGTCGATTGGCCGAGGTGTTTCGCGTACTGGACGCGAAGGGGGTGCGTGTGATCCTGTCCAATTCGCACACGCCTCTGATCCGGTCGCTGTATAGCCAGTATTGCCCGGAAGTGGTTCAGGCGACCCGGCGGGTGAATCGCCGGGCGGATCTTCGCGGTCCGGTGGAGGAAGTGGTGGTCACCAACTTCGACTAAACCGTCGCAACGCTACGGCGCCGCAACAGGCCACCGGACTCTGACTCGAGCTATTCGAGGTTCAGGACAGGCTGCCGAGGACGGCGTTGATGACGAACTGGACGTCCACGGCGTTGAACTCGCCGTCCTTGTTGATGTCGCTGTTGTCGTTCTGAGAAATGCCGAGGACGCTGTTGATGACCACCTGCACGTCAACGGCGTTCACCCGATCGTCGTCGTTGACGTCGCCGGGGAGTCTGGAGTTCACGTTAACTGTGACTACCTTGACGTCGCCGGCGTCGTCCTGGTTCGTGATCGTGAGGGTGGCGGTGTAATCGCCGGAGAAGTCGTCGGAGCGGACCCGCACGGTGGCGCTGCCGGTGCCCTGGGCGGGGTCGACGGTCACCCGGGCGTCGCTGGAGCTGATGGCCCAGCGCAGCGGCAACTGGCCGGCGTTGCCGATGACAAACGTGCTCTCGCGCACGGTCGGATTGAGTTCGAGCTGGCTGCGGGACAGGGTCAAAGCCGAGGCGGTGGGGAACGACGCTCCGTTCTGGGGATCGGTCCGGTAAGTGAACTCTTCGAGATTGGAGAACCCGTCGTCGTCGAGGTCGACCGCCGCATCGTTGACGTAGGGATCCGTGCCGTTCTCGTTTTCCCACTTGTCGCTCATGCCGTCGTTGTCGGAGTCGGTGTCGAGGTAATTGGGCTTGCCGTCGTTATCGGCGTCGGCCGTGCCTTCGATGCTGTCGGGAATGCCGTCGTTGTCGGAATCGAGGTCGAGGAAATTGGGGAGCCGGTCGCCGTCGGGATCGCCCCGGCCCTCAGTCTTGTCGGGGATGCCGTCGCCGTCGGAATCGAGGTCGAGGTAGTTGGGCTTGCCGTCGTTGTCGGGGTCGTCCGTGCCTTCGAACCGATCGAGGATGCCGTCGCCGTCGGAATCGGTGTCGAGGTAGTTGGGTTTGCCGTCATTGTCGGGGTCGTCCGTGCCTTCGACGCTGTCGGGGATGCCGTCGTTGTCGGAGTCGGTGTCGAGATAATTGGGCTTGCCGTCGCCGTCGGCGTCGCCCGTGCCTTCGACGCTGTCGGGAATGCCGTCGCCGTCCGCGTCGGGGAGCACGTAGGTGAAGCCGTTGGCAAGGGTGCCCGAGATGCCGCCGGGGCCCGTGACGGTCACGTCCACGGTACCGGCCTCGTGCGCGGGGGTGACGGCGGTAATGGTGGAGGCATTGACGACCGCCACCTGGGTGGCCGCCGCGCCGCCGAAGGCGACGGTGGTGGTGCCGCCGGAGGTGAACCCGCTGCCGCTGATGGTGACCGCCACGCCGCCGGCCGTGGTGCCCTGATTGGGCGATATGGAATTGACGTTCAGGGTGGGCTTGGGCTGGATGCTGAAATTGTCGTCGCTCACGTCGGCGACGGCGCCCGTGCGGGAGGGCGTGATGCGGATGCGGTAGTCGGTGGCCGGGCTCTGGTCGGAAGGAACGGACCACGAATACTGGCCGTCGTTGTCTTCCGAGGAGGCGATGAGAAGGACCACGTAGTCGCCGCGGAGCAGCTCGATCTTCACCCGATCGCCCGTGTCTTCGCCGGGGTTCCATTCGATGTCCTGGGTGGTGCCGGCGTACCAAACCTCGCCGCCGTTCGGCCGGGTGACACGCAGTCCCGCGGCTCCCAGGTAATTCTGTATGACGGGATAAGTGCGATCGAAGCGTCCGTACGCGTCGGGTTCGGATGGGAAATCGCAGCTCGAGATGCCGCCCCAAAGCTGGCCGACCACCCGCTGGGTGGCTTCTTCGAAGAGGGGGCTGCCCGAGGAGCCGCCTTCGGTCACGCCCAGATCCCAGTAAATGCCCCAGTATTGGGCCGGGGAAATGTCGAAGAGGCCCGGAACGGTCTGGTTGATGTGGCCGAAACTGATGCGCTTGTAGTCGCCGTTGGGATGATGAATCGAGGCGATGGACGTGTTGTTGCTCAGGGTGTCGGTGGTCCAGCCGAGGAAGGTGATTCCCGCGGGGGGCGCGTTTTTCAGGCGAAGCAGGGCGAAGTCGTTGCCCGTCTCGAAGGGCGAGCCGGCGAGGAAATCGGCGCCGCCGAGGGTCTTGGGGCTGTTCTCGACATCGGGGCGGGGGCCGTTGCAGGTGGCCGTCTGATAGAGCCAGTAGACCTCGAGGGTGGCGGCCACGGTCGCGTCTCCGATGCAGTGATGGGCGGTGAGAAAATAGGGAATGTGGGTGTCGGGATCGGTGTCGGCCAGGAGCGCTCCGGTGCACCAGTAAGAGCTGCGTTGTTTGATGAAAGACATACCGCCGACGCCTTTGGCCGTCACCGCCCAATCCGGCTCGCAGGTCACGTCGCGGTGGCAGGGGCCGGCCGCCTGCTTGGCCCAGGGAAGGCTGTCGAAGGGCACGTAGACGTGGACCAGGCTGTCGACGACCAGCCGGACCGAATCGGGGAGCGTTCCCGCCGGCAGCACGCACTCGACGGCCACGGCGCTCGAAAAGCAGGTGGCGGTCCAGAGGCCGTCCGGATTAGCGTCAAGAGTGGTGTAGGGGCCGTAGACTTCGTCGGGGTCGGAGGCGTCGTAGACCGCCACATGGCCCCCGTCGGGCAAGGTCAATTCGGACAGGTGGAGGCGCACGGCGCGGGCCTCGGGAGATTCGATTACGACGGTGCCGACGAGGCCGCCGTCGGGCAGGGCGCGCCAGGCCGCGGGACGAGAATTCGGCGACAGATCGAGGGGCTTGTCGAGGTCGCGCACCACGCCGATGCGTTTCACGCCTTTCCCGGCGGGGGTCGAGGCTTCGGCGGCGTCTTCGGCCACGATGGGCGCGAGGTCCAGCGGGGGCAGGGCGACGCGGGGCGCGGCCGACTTGAGGTGCGCGGCCCGGAGGGACGGAAGGGGCTCGGCCGGACCGCCGGGCGCGATCTCGGCGTCCACGGCCGTGGGATCGAGGTCCCATTTTTTCGGAGAGACGCCCCAGGCGGCGGCTTCCTCCTCGGTCAGCAGGCGACCGGATTCGTCGGCGTAGAGGTCGAAGGGATCGCCGCCGGGGCGGGGCTGAATTCGGAATCCCTTGATGAACCCGCCGGGG
>CAYVOE010000048.1:8051-17944 GCA_964452795.1 uncultured Nitrospiraceae bacterium | reverse complement strand
CCTTAAAAGCAAAGGTGGACGTCTGGTAAATCGGCGTCATCACCGCGCCGTAGGCCGGGTCGGGCCCCTGCCCCGCGTGAATGGCCAGGGTGCGGAACCGCAGGTCGGCGCGCTCGCGCGCGCTGACCGGCGCGGGACTGGTCTCGGTCTGCAACGTTACTCTCTCCTTACGGGGTCATCGGTTACTCGTTACTCGGGAAAAGCCGTGCCGCTCCCGCACGAATCACCTATCGCTGGTTACAAATCACACTTCACTATGCCTGATACAGCGGCGTGGACAGGTAGCGCTCGCCCGAGTCGGGCAGCACGGTTACGATGAGCTTGCCGGCGTACTCGTCCTGGGCGGCCAGACGCAGGGCCACGGCGGCTGCCGCGCCGCAACTGATGCCGCTCAGGATCCCTTCCTCTTTCGACAGGCGGCGCGCCATCTCGAAAGCCTCTTCGTTGGTCACCAGCTCGACCTTGTCGACGACGCTCATGTCGAGGGTGTCGGGGACAAACCCGGCGCCGAGTCCCTGGATCTTGTGAGGTCCCGGCTTGCCGCCCGAAAGCACCGGCGACGCCGACGGCTCGACGGCCACGCTTTCGATCTGCTTGCCCATCTCGTGCTTGATGTGGCGGCTGACACCCGTGATGGTGCCGCCCGTGCCGACGCCCGACACCAGCACGTCGATCTGGCCGCCGGTGTCGCGCCAGATCTCCGGCCCCGTGGTCTTCTGGTGGATGCCCGGGTTGGCCGGGTTCTTGAACTGTTGCGGGATAAAGAAGTCGGGGTTTTCCGACTGGATACGTTCCGCCTCGCGGATGGCTCCCGGCATGCCCTGATCGCCCGGAGTCAGCACCAGCTCCGCTCCCAGGGCCTTCAACACCTGGCGCCGTTCCATGCTCATCGTCTCGGGCATGGTCAGGATCAGGCGGTAACCTCGGGCCGCCGCCACGAAGGCTAGGGCGATGCCTGTGTTGCCCGAGGTCGGTTCGACGATGGTTCCGCCCGGCTTCAGGATGCCCCGCTCTTCGGCATCCCAAATCATGGCCGAACCGATGCGGCATTTCACCGAGTACCCGGGGTTACGCCCCTCGATCTTGGCGACGACCGTCGCCTTGAGGCCCTTGCCCAGGTTCTTGAGTTTCACGAGCGGTGTTTTGCCGATGGCGTAACTATTGTCTTCGTAGATGGTGGCTTCGGATTTGACCTGCATGGCGTGCTCCCTCTGTGGACGGCCTCGGCGGCGCTCCTCCGGTCCATCTGAATGCGTTTCGTCGAAGCCCTTCAAACCCATTTTCGAATAACGCAGCGTATCGGCTATGATCTCATACCTAAGCACCATTGTCAAGTATGGGCCCGCAGTCGAGATCCCGCGGTCGAAGGTGGGGGTTACTCCCCGGTCTCGTCGCGGCCTTCGCCGAGGGCGGCCGAGGCCTCGCGGGCGCGACGGAGGACCTGCTTTTCGGCTTCGTAGGTGAGGAGCGCTTCGGCTTCGTCGAAGTCGGCGGCCCAGCGCACGGTGAAGCGGGCTTCCTCGCTTTCGGGGTCGGAAAACCGGGGTTCTCGGCGCTCTTCGTCGGCCAGGCGCATGAGGAAGTAGTGTTCCCGTCGGACCACATGCTCGTCGCGGAAGTCGTACTCGACGGTCTGGTCGCCGAGGGGTGCGGCCATTTCGAGACGGCAGTATCCGGTTTCCTCGCAGACCTCGCGCAGGGCGGCCTCCCAGGGCGTTTCGGCAGGGTCGATGCCACCCTTGGGAAGGCGTATCTCGTGGCGCGGGCCTTCTTCGCGCTCCACCCGGCGCTCGATGAGCAGCACCCGTCCGCGGTCGTCGAGCACGACGCCGCCGCCCGTCTCGTAGCTGCGGGTTTTCATGTCGCCCCCCTCCTCACTTCACTTCCCGGACGGCTCCGGGGTTGCGCAGCATCATCCCGTTGATGGGGCTCATGCCGAAGCTGCCGTAGAACTCTTCGAGGCCGAACCCGCATACCAGTTGCACCAGGTAGAAATCCCGGAGTTTCTCGAGCATGCGCCGCGTGAGCTCGCGGCCGACGCCCTGGCTCCGGTAGCGCGGCAGGACTTCGAGATAGGGGATGAAGGCCGTCAGGACCCGGTCGGTCACGGCGGTGACGAAGCCGATGACCTTCCCCGTCTGGTCGTCGATGGCCAGCACCACGTAGTCGCTGTTCTGCAGGATCTTCAAGTGCTCGTGGGGCGAGGGCGCCTCCGCCCAGCCGTGGAAAAATCCCCCCAGCCTTTCCGGCGTGATGCCTTCCAGGGAATCGGTGTACACAATCATCGGTCGATCCTCGGCGGAGCGGAGGAGGATTCGCCGAACTCGCTCAGCCGCTCCAGGTTCCAGAGCCGGGCGTACTTCATGAACACGGAGAAGGCCGCCAGCCCGCACAGCACGGCTCCGTGGCGCCCGTCGCGGAATCCCTGGCGCAGCACGTACATCTTGAAGAACCGCGACAGGGGCCGGAGGGTAAGGTCGAACAGACCGGCGCGCCGGCCGGCGTCGAACAGATCCTCCGCGCCCCATTGGGTGAAGCGTTGGAAAGTGGCGAAATACTCTTCGAAGCTGTTGTAGGTCTCGTGGTACATGGGCTCGTCGATGCGGCCCGTGGTTCCGTCCACGACGACGCGGGAATGGACGCGCCGGTCCAGATAGCGCCCTTTTTGCGTTCGGAAGAGGCGGAGGTTGTAGTCGCGCTCCCAGCCGCCGTGGAGGATGAGCCGACCAAAGAAATAGGACAGGCGGCGGATGTCGTAGCCGTCGCGGCTGTGGGGGTCGCGGACCACGGTCCGGATGCGTTCGGCAAGCTCGGCGGACACCCATTCGTCGGCGTCCAGCACCAGGGTCCATTCCGTATCGATTTGGGGCAGGGCCCAGTTGCGCTGGCGGGCGGCGTTCTCGTATGCGTGGACGACCACGCGCGACGTGTACGCGCGGGCCACATCGTCCGACCCGTCGTGGGTTCGAGGGTCGACCACGCAGAAGATCTTGTCGGCCCAGGTCACGCTCTCGAGGCAACGCCGGAGTTTCTCGCGCGCATTCGGCACCAGCGTCAGAACGGTTATCGTACTCAATCCCCACCCGTGTCCGTCGACCGCGCCGGAGGTCTTGCCTTGGACCCGTCCGCGGCCTAAGATGCTTTCGCCGGTATGGAAACGACACGCGCGGCGCGGCCGCCGCACTTCGCCCCGGCAAGGAAGCCCCATTGTATCGGCCCCGGCCGCTTCTCGCCAAATCGGCCGTCCCCGCGGCCTCCCGGAGAATTCCGCCCATGAACGGCATCGTACGCGTCGGCCCCGCCGGCTGGTCCTACGAGGACTGGAAAGACATCGTCTACCCCGCGGGCGTGGGCAGCCGCACCCATCCCGTGGACTTTCTGGCCCAGTACTTCGACACCATCGAGATCAACTCGACCTTCTACCGGCCGCCGTCGGCGCGGACCAGCGCCTCCTGGGCCCGGCGCGGCGCGGAGAACCCGGCCTTCAAATACACGGTGAAACTCTGGCAGCGGTTCACCCACGAGCGCGACACCTGGCCCTCCAACGACGAGGTCACGGCCTTCACCTCGGGCATCGCGCCCCTGGCCGTGTCGGGCAAGCTGGGGGCCCTGCTCATCCAGTTCCCCTGGAGTTTCAAGCGCACGCCCGAGAACCGGACGTGGCTGGCCCGCGTGCTCGACGCCTTTTCGGAATTTCCCCGGGTGCTGGAGGTGCGCCACGCGTCGTGGGACGTGCCGGAAGTGTATGAACAGCTCGCCGAGCGCAACGTGGCCATCTGCAACATCGACCAGCCGCTCTTCTCGAAGTCCATCAAGCCTCAGGACAAAGTCACCGCGCCCGTGGGCTACGTCCGGCTCCACGGGCGCAACGCCCACGACTGGTTCCGGGCCGACGCCGGCCGCGACGAGCGCTACGACTACCTGTACAGTCCCGAGGAACTCGAGCCGTGGATCGAGAAGATCGACCGGGTACGGCAGGCCGCGGAGGAGACCTACGTCGTCACCAACAACCACTACCGCGGTCAGGCCGTCGTCAACGCCCTCGAGATCCAGCAGCGCCTCGGCAAGGTCCCCCGGGCGGAGCTGCCCGCCCTCCTGGTCGACCACTACCCGCGGCTCAAAGAGATCGCGGAAAACGCTTGAAGCCGGTTCTTCGGCGGGATCTCCCCGCTACACGGGGGCCGGTTCCGCGGCGGCGAGGAGTTGGGCGCCGATGATCTCGGCGTTGGCCCCGACGACGGCCTCGAAGTGACCTCCGTTGAGCTCCTGGACCCGAACGGATCCGGACGTCATGGATTGCCATTCCGTATCGCCCTGGACAAAGCCGGTCGCCGTTTTCCAGATGAACAGGGGCGCGCGAATCGGAGCAATTTCGCTCACACCCTGAACCAGGCAGATATGGGTGGCCAGACGGGTGAAGTACGCGACCACCGAATCGTTGATGCCGCTCCTCGACACGTAGCCGCTGTCGATGAGCCACTGGATGATCGCCGAAGCCGTGGCTCTTGGCCCGTCGGCCATCACCGACGCGACGCCTTCCACCATCTTCCGCGACAGCACGTCCGCGGGCACCTCGCGCAGCATGGGATAGTCGCGCCGCACGGAATTGATCACCTCGTGGACGAACCCGGTCACCATGGGCAGGCGCCCGCCGATCCGGGGGCTCCACTGCGGCTCGAACTCGACCACGCCCACCTGGGACACGGTCCGGCCCTGCCGCTCGAGCAGGTTTGCCACGCGCAGCGCCAGCAGCCCGCCGAAGGAGAACCCGAAGAGCCGGATCGGTCCGCTGGGACAGGCCTGCGCCACCCGTTGCGCGTAGGCCTCCGCCATCTCGTCCACCGACTCGAACTCGTCGGGAGCGCCCGCCGCCTGACGCGACCGAATGCCGTAGACGCGGTAGCGTCGAACCAGGTGGCGGGCCAGGTCGCCGTACCACCAGAGCTCTCCGCCGATGGGATGGAAACAAAACAGAGGAGGCCCGTCGGCAGGTCCGCCCAGGTCCACCAGGCATGCGCCGAGGACGTCGTCCGGTTGCGCCGACCCTCCCGCTCGGCTCGGCCCGTCCCCGGCCGCTGCTGAACCGTCCGCGAGGGCGCTTAGCAACAGCTCCGACAGCCGGGCCAGGGTGAGTTCGCCCCCGAGGGAGCGCAGCGGAAGGGCCACGCTCAATTGCGACTCCACCTGGCCCGCCAATTCGATGGCCATCAGAGAGTCGAGCCCCAGTTCGGCCAGGGGACGAGCCGGATCGACGCGGTCGGCGGCCATTCCCAGGACGCGGCCGGTGACTTCCTTGAGGAATTCCATGACCCGGGCCGGGCGGTCGCCGGGCGGCGCCGCCAGGATGACGTCGCGGGCCAGCCCGGAGGCGGATCCGGCGTCGATATCCTGCACGTCCACGAGATCGGACAGGATAAGCTTTCGCGCGCTGCGGATTCCGAGCCTCTGGAGCATCCGCGGCCAATCCGTACGGGCTACCAGGGGCGTCGGTTCACCGCCGCCCAGACACAGTTCCATCGCTTTCAGGAGATCCGATTCATTGATCTCGAAGAGTCCGAACTGGAGGAGATACTCGCGCAACTCTTCCCGTTCCGCCACATACCCGGTGTTTCCGATCATGCCCCACGCAATGGCTGTGGCGGGCAGCCCGTGGGCACGTCGATTGGCGGCCAGCGCGTCCAGCCCCGCATTGGCCGCGGCGTAATTGGCTTGTCCCAGGGATCCGAAAACACCGCTGACCGAGCTGAACAGCACGAAATAGTCCAGCGGCAGGTCCTTCGTCAGCCGGTGAAGGTTGCAGGCGCCGCGCAGCTTGGGCCGCATCGCCCGGTGGAAGCGTTCGGGGTCCATATTCATCAGGGCGCCGTCGTCGAGCACCATGGCGAGATGGAACACGCCGGCGAGGGGCGGCATCTCGCGCCGGACCTCGCCGAAGATCCGTTCAAGATCGCCCGCCTCGGCCACGTCGCCGCACAGGATCCGGACGTCGATCCCCGCGTCGCGCAGGTCCTCCACCGCACGCCGGGCTTCCTCCGTCCGGGGCCCGCTGCGGCTGACGAGCGCCAGGTGTTTCGCACCGTTGTCGACAAGCCACCGCGCCACGACCCGGCCGACGCCGCCGAAGGCCCCCGTGATGAGGTAGGTGGCATCGGAACGAACGGCGGGTCTGCGCGGAAGGAGCCGCACCTGCCGGCCGGGTTGGGCCATGTCGAGGATGAGCTTGCCCGTGTGCTGGCCCTGGGTCATCGTCCGGAAGGCTTCTCCGACCCGCGCCACGGGGTAGGACTGCACGGGCAGCGGCGCCAGTTCTCCTCGTTCGGCGTGAGCCATCAGTTGGGTGAGGCTGATCACGCCCGAGCCTTCGGGATCTTTGAGGAGCGGCACCGCATCGATCGCGTGGTAGGACACGTTGTTTTGAAAGGGAGCGAGCCCGATGGGGGTGTTCTCGAGGTAATCGCGCTTGCCCAGCTCGAGGAATCGACCGAAGGGAGCCAGGCAGGCGAGGCTGCGGACCATGGCCGGGCCGGCCAGCGAGTTCAAGACCACGTCGACGCCGCACCCATCGGTATCGTCGAGAATTTCATCGTAGAAGTCGAGGGTCCGCGAGTTCAGTATGCGGTCCAACTCGAATTTCTCCAGCAGGTCACGCTTGTGAGGCGCTCCCACGGTCCCATAGATGCGGGCGCCGGCGCGGCGTGCCAACTGAACCGCCGCGAGGCCCACGCCGCCCGCCGCCGAGTGAATGAGGACCCGTTCTCCGGCGCGCAGGCGCCCAACCTTGCGAAGGGCGTAATCGGCCGTTATGAACGCCACGGGCATGGTGACGGCGGCCTGCATGGTGAGGCCGTCAGGGATGCGTGCCAGCCGCGCCTCCGGGACGTTCATACGGGAACAGAAAGCCCCGGGTTGGCAAAACACCACGCGATCGCCGGGAGCGCACTTCGTAACCCCGGCGCCCACCGAGCGGACCACGCCGGCCGATTCGGTCCCGAGCTCCACTTCCTCGGCGATTTCCGCGCCGTACCGTCCCAGGGCGCGCAGTACGTCGCGGAAGTTCAGCGCCACCCATCGCACTTCGACCTGCACCTCGCCGGGACCGGGATCGGGCACTTCGATTTCGCGGAGTTCCAGACTATCCAGATTTCCCAACTGCTGGATGGCCACGCGAAAGGCGGGTTCCGAATCGAGCGCTCCCGCGCCTTCGCCGTTGGCCAGGCCCGGTGCCATGCGCGGCACGAGCCGACGGCCCCCGCGCCACGCCACTTCCTCCTCGTCGTCGTCCGCCACCAGTTCCGCCCAGAGCGCGGAGGAATCGTCGGACGCGGGATCGAGATCGACCATGCGCAGGCGCAGGCCCGCGATCTCGTTGGCCGCCACGCGCGCCAGCCCCAGAAGCGGCGCCTGAACGACCGACGCGATACCTGTCGTCGGGTCGAGTACACGGGCGCCGCGAGTCGCCAGGACGATGCGTCGGGGACCGGACTCGCCCGCCCCGGCCGCCTGCAACATGTGGAGCGCGCTGTGGCAGATGCGGCGTTCCGCGGCGTCGACGTCGGCATCGGTGGGATCTTCACCGGACGCCGCGTCCAGCGCCCACAGGTGCAGGATACCGTAGTCTTCTCCGAGGTCGCGGCAGGCCACTTCGAGGCAGCGCCGAAACGCCGAGTTGTCGGGCGTCGTCGAGAGACCATCATGTCCGTTGGAGCGCCCATGGGTCGCCGCATGCACCTCGACGCACTTCGCTCCCTGACCGCGGAGCCGCTCGACCAGCGTCCGTCCAACGCCGCCGTCGTCCGAGAACACCAGCCACCCTCTCTCCGGCGGCGTGCCGGCGTCGAGAGACGTCAACGTCGCGGGCGACTCGACGCCAACGGGTTTCCGACCTGCCAGGATGGCCTGGCGGTCCATCGGGTCGCAGCCCGACGCCGTCTCCTCGAACCCCTGGTCCTGAAACAGCGACACCCATCCCGGACGGGGAAGACTCAGCGAGCCTCCGCGGGCGGGATCGTCTACGTAATTCCACCATCCCTCGATGAGGCCGAAGGCGAAGTCGGTGGCGGGCATTACCTCGGAGATTTCGGTCGCGATCATGAGACCGCCGTCGACGAGGGCTTCCCGACACCGCCGCAGGGTGGCAGAGACGTCGCGGGTGGCATGGAGTACGAGGGCCGCGATTACCATGTCGAAAGCCCCGGCGGGAATGCCCTGTTCGACGAAGTCTTCCTCCACGTCAAGCCGACGGTACACCAGACCGTCGTGGCGGCGGAACTTGTCTTCGGCCCGGGTCAGAAAGTAAGGCGATACGTCCGTAAACCAGTACTCGCAGCGGTCCGAGGGAAGCACCGGCAGGACGTAGCTGGTGGTAGCGCCCGTGCCGGCGCCGATCTCGAGGACCCGCAGCGGCCGGTGTCGGTCCTGGGCCGCCACGGCTCCCGCCACGATCTGTTGTACGAAGGTGTTGGCCGCCCGGGAGGGGAGCCAGTCCTGATACGTGTACTCGAGCACGTCCGTGCCCTCGGCATTGAAGAGGATCTCGAGTGGATCCACCGCCCCGCTCCAGGCCTCTTTCAGCCGCGCTCCGGCAATCTCGATGAGCCGGTAATGGCGATTCCAGTCGGGATAGGTCGCCAGCGCCTCACGCCACAGGGCTTTGAGATCGACCTCCGGTATGGGCCGCGCCACCGTCCACGCCCCGTCGGCCGACCGGACGATGTCGCCCGTCTTTCCCAGCAAGTGGACGCAGCGGTCGAAATGCCTTCGAAACCGTTCGAGCACCTTACCCGAGGCCGGCGGCGCGTCCGGATCGATGCGCTCCCCGGGTGCCAGGCTGAACCCGAGGCCGCGCAAGGCTTCCGCGATATACGCCTGTGTAAGGCGATGGCTGTAGGAGTACATGTGCTCGAGATCGTGCGCGGTGGCGTCGTCCCAGACCCGCGCCGCCGTTTCGCCGGCGGCCCGTACGATCCCCTCGAGGTCGGGACACCGCAGCGGATCGGCCGCGGCGGACGCCTGCGGCAGCGGCCGCGGGAGCCAGCGCGTCGAGTAGATGCACTTTTCGATGGGCAGGGCCTCGCGCCGCCGTGGGCGCGCCACGGCCGCACAGCGAAATCCGGTGATCTCGAGGATGGGCTGCCCCGATTCGTCGAAGACGCGGATATCGCCGGTCATCCGCGCCGGATCCGCTTCGCGCAGCCGTGCCTCGCTCCATACCCTGCGCCCCGCCGGCTTCCGGAAACGTATCCGGTCGATCCGTTCCGGCAGCAGCACGTATCCTTCGTTGGCCGCTTCGCTGGGGACGGTCTCGAGCAGCACGTGGAAGCAGGCATCGAGCAGGGCAGGATGAATGCACCAGCCCGCGCCGTCGGGCACCGTCTCCGGCAACTCGATTCGCCCCAGAGCGCATCCCGTGCCGCGACCGATCTCCACCACGCCCCTGAACGCGGGACCGTAGTCCAGTCCGGCGGCACGGAATCGATCGTAGAGCCCGTCGGCCGGCTCCCACTCCCCGGCGTTTCGTTTCCACGCCGCCGGGTCCAGCGGCTCCGCGGCCGCACCGGCCGAGAGGGCACGGAATGACACCTCCGCGTGCTGAATCCACCCGTCCTCGGATTCCGAAGGCCGGCTCGAGAACACCAGGGAAGACAGCCGCGGACCGGAAGCGGTCTGAACCACGCGCGGGGATTCGCCGGAAAGGAAAATGCCCCTGCGGATCACCAGATCGTCGAGCGTGCAGGTTTCGGAGTCCAGCACGTGCCGCGCGGCCGCCACGGCCGTCTCGACAAAGCCCGCCGCCGGGAACAATATCTGTCCGCCGGCGCAGTGATCTTTCAGCCAGGCGTGGTTCACCAGATCGAGGGTGGACTCCCAGGCCCATTCCGCAGTCGGCAGGCGCT
>CAYVOE010000048.1:0-8041 GCA_964452795.1 uncultured Nitrospiraceae bacterium | reverse complement strand
CCAGGAGGGGATGGTGTTTGACGCCGAGGCGGGCGTTCCGTATCTCGGAGGATTCGTTCCAGTATCGCGTGCGGGTCCAGGGATGGGGCGGCAGCGACACGGGACGACCCGGCCGCGGCCACGGCCCCGTACCGACCGCTTCCACCCCATGCGCGTACATCCCCGCCCACGACGCCACCAGGCACCGGCGCTCGTCTTCGCCGCGCCGCATCGACGGAAAGACCGTCGGAGCGCCGGTGGACGTCCGGCACTGGCGGATCGACGGGCTCAGGACGGGGTGTGGACCGATCTCGAGGAAGGTCGAGAGCCCGCGCCCCTCCATCTCTTCGATGGCGTCGGCGAACCGGACGGGCCGGCGGATATTGTCCCACCAGTAGTCGGGTGTGAGCCCGCCGGGCTCCACGGCCCGCGCCGTCACCGTCGAAATGAGCGGAACCTCCGTTTCAACGCTTTCGGTCGCACCGATGGCCTCGAGGAAAGGTTCCCGAACCGGCTCGACCAGGGACGAATGGAACCCCAGCCGCACCGCCAGGGGCCTCCACCACACGCCTCGCTCCGTCAGCAGGGCCTCGAGACGCTCCACCGCCGCCGCGTCGCCGGACAGGGTGACCATCTGAGGACTGTTCACCGCCGCCACGCACGCGTTCCCCCCCGCCGCCGCCGCCAGTTCCCGCGCTTCGTCTTCGGCCAGCGCCGCGGCCACCATCCGGCCCGGCAACCCGTGTTCCTGCAGGCAAATCCCGCGGTTGGCCACGATGTGCACCGCCTGCTCGAAGCTCAGGGCGCCCGCAGCCCAGGAGGCGGCGATCTCGCCCGCGCTGTGGCCCACGATGGCGGCCGGCCGGATGCCCCACGCCCGCCAGAGTTCCGTCAGCGCTATCTGGATCGTGAACAGCGTGGACTGGGCGACCGAGGTCTGCTCCAGGCGGCTGTGGCCTTCGTCGCGGCCCAGCTCCTCGACGACCGAGCTTCCGGTCAAGGACCGAAAGGCCTCCTCGCATCGTTCCACCGCTTCGCGAAAAACCGGTTCGCGTCGCATCAATTCCAGACCCATGCCCGCCCAATGGGCGCCCTGGCCGCAGAAGACGAACCCCACGTCGGGGGCGGGAGACGCCGCCGCCCCGGCGTACAGGCCCGTGCGGCTCTCGCCGTCGCGAAAGGCTCGAAGCGCCTCGAGCGCTTCCTCGAACGTGGACGCCGGGAAACCCAGGCGGTGACGGTAATGCGTGCGCCGCGCCCAGGCCGAATGGGTGATGTCGGACAGGTCCGTGCCCCGCGCCTTTTCCGATTCGAGGAACCCTGCCCAGCATTCGGCCAGTGCCCCGAGCGCTTCCGGGCTCCGCGCCGAGAGGACCAGGGGGAAGACCTCCGCCGTCGCGGCCTGCGTCGCTTCGGGAGCCGGACGACGGCGTCCGTTGGGCCGCGACTCCGGCCGGAACTCGGCCAGCACCACGTGGGCGTTGGCGCCGCCGAACCCGAAGGAGTTCACGCCGATGAGGCCGGGGCGGTCGTCGGGCCAGGGCTCGAGGCGGGTGGGCACGCGGAGCCGCAGCCCTTCAAAGTCGATGGCCGGATTGGGCGTGTGGAAGTGGAGGCTGGGCGGGATCTCCCGGTGCTGCAGCATCAGGATGGCCTTGATCACGCCCGCCATGCCGGACGCCGGCTCGAGATGGCCCACGTTGGTCTTGACCGAGCCGATGGTCAGCGGCTCGCCGTTGCGGCGACTCGCTCCGAAGACGCGGCCCAGGGCCTCCGCCTCCGCCGGGTCGCCCGCGGGCGTGCCCGTGCCGTGGGCCTCCACGTAGCTCACGTGTTCGGGATCGATGCCGGCGCCGGCGTACACCTCCTCGAGCAGCGCCGCCTGGGCATCGGGATTGGGCAGCGATATGCCGCCGGTCCGGCCGTCCTGGTTGGCGCCCGAGGTCAGAATTACCGCCTCGACGGGGTCGCCGTCGCGCAGGGCTTCCTCCAGGCGCTTCAACACCAGCACGCCCGCGCCCTCGGCCCGGACGAATCCGTCGGCCGAGGCGTCGAAGGCCTTGCACCGACCCGACGGCGACAGCATGGACGCCGCCGAGAACACGATGAAGGCCTCCTGCGTGATGATGGCGTTCACGCCGCCGGCGAGGGCCAGGTCGGTCTCGCCGTTCGCCAGGCTCTTCACGGCCCGGTCGAGGGCCGCCAGCGAAGACGAGCACGCCGTGTCCACGCTGAAGCTGGGGCCGCGCAGGTCGAGGCAGTAGGAAAGCCGGTTCGCCGCGATGCTCATGCTCGAGCCCGTGGCCGAGAAGGCGGTGAGTCCGCGCTGATGGGTCGGCAGGCTCTGGATGCGCCCGTAGTCGGTCGACGAGATGCCGATGAAAACGCCCGTGCGCGACCCCGCCAGCCGCCCCGTGGGTATTCCCGCGCGCTCCAGCGCTTCCCAGGCGGTTTCGAGCAGCAGCCGCTGCTGCGGGTCGATGTAGACCGCCTCGCGAGGCGACATGCCGAAACATTCGGGTTCGAATTCGTCCAGCCCGTCGAGGAAGCCGCCCCACCGCGATATCGACCGACCCAGGCTCCCCGGGTTCGGACTGTAAAAGGCCTCGATGCTCCATCGATCCGGCGGAACCTCGCGGACGGCGTCGCGCCCGCTTCGAAGCAATTCCCAGAATTCCGGGCCGTTCTTCGCCCCGCCGGGAAACCGACAACCGTAACCGAGTACCGCAATAGGAGTCACGCCCGTCATGCAAAGACCCTTTCGCTGCGTGCCAGTCGGCGGGCCGGTTCGCGGCCGCCTCGAGGGAAGTGTCCGGCTGTCGGTCGTCAGTCGAAAGTCATCAACTTGTCGAGCGTCGACGGCCGAAGGCCGGTCGTTGACGGATTCTTACAGGTCGGATTGCTTATCGAACGCCGTGGGCACGAATTGCGTGCCCCGGCTTTGGGCGATAACGATCACCAGGTCGTCGAGCACGTTCCAGGGCCCGTAGACGCCCCGGCACCAGAAGATTGACCCCACGCCCAGGACGCCGTGGGGGGTCTCGACCCGGCCGCGCGCCAAGGTACTCAGGGTAGGACCGGTATGGTAGTGTTCAGGGATTGTAGCGCCGCCCAGATAGCGGATGAGCTTGACTTCTACCCGGGGATGCGGGTGCAGCTCGTGCGAGAAGCCCCGTTCCGCACAGAAGAACTCGCGCCACGGAACGTCGTCGATGGATACGGCAAGCGACTCGACCGCCAGGGGTTCGAAGCCCGCGCGGTCGGCCTGCAATGTCAGGACATGGGTATCTTCTCGGACACTCCAGATGCCTCGCTGAATCTGGGGTACGAGAACGGAGCCCGGGGAAAGGATTTCCCGGTCGGCTTGAATGAGGCCCGTGAGGACGACGTGGAAGACCCGGCTTCGGCGCTCGCCGGGCGTCACCTTCGCATCCCTCATCCATTTCACCACCCGAGCCTCACAGGGATCGAAGGGCAATGGCACTTCTTCCGATTCGGATTCAGCGTCCCGGTCCTGCCAGCCCAACGTTCCCAGATCCGCCGGTCGGATTGCCGATACGGTCGCCATGTCGCCGCCCTCCCTGCGCCGGATCCGCTTCCCGGACCGGACGACGTGCGTCGGCCTCCCCCGTCTGACCGGCACGACTCCGCCGTTCCCTGCCGTCCCCGTGCACGGGCCGGACAACCTCGTTGTCAGGACAGGGATCGGGCGCTCGTGGTTTCGTGCGTTGCATTCAGCTGATAGTACCGGACGTATTGAGGCTACCACACCGTTTGTCGAAGTGCAAGGACCGATCGACCTCTCGGCGCCGGGCCGATTCCCACTGCATCGAATCTTGATTCGCGCGCGTCCCCGCACCATACTCGTCGGTGAAGGGTGCGCGCCTCTCTCCGTCCTCAACCGCGCCGACGCGCCGGAGACCGCCCATGGACGACCGTGTGCCCGCGAGCGACACGTGCCGCGACTGCGGCATGCCCCTCGCCTACGACCGCTACATGAACCGCGATTCCCCGGAAGCAGCGAACGAGGGCCTCTGCTCGTTCTGCGCGAGCTCGGGCCGCAAACCGCTCTCGCCCTCGCGAAGCGGACCGGGCGAGAAGCTGCTCGATCTGATGATCGACACCTACAACGCCGGCTGGCCTTTTCGCCGCGCTTGCGCCCGCCGCGTGGCGAGGCTCGGCCGCATCCTTCCCGACGCCGTCGTCGCCCCCATGAAGGTGCTCGCCAGCGTGCCCCACAAATCGCCGGATGCCCCCTTCGACGCCGTCGTCCTCTATAGCGGCGGCAAGGACTCGTCTTACATGCTGTTGAGCCTGGCCCGCCGCAATAACCTGCGCCTCTGCGCGTGGATGCTCCAGCAGGGCTACCAGGCGCCCGGCGCCATCGCGAACGCGCGCCGCCTCTGCGAGCGCATCGGCGTGCCGCTCCACATCGAAGCGCCGGGCAAGTCGGTCATGGATCGGGTCTTCCGCGTCGGCTTCGACGTCGATGGAAGCGCCGACGTCGATCTGCTCCGCTCCGTCATGACTTACGGTTCCGCCTGCGGACCCTGCTTCACCGCCATCGCGTCCTTCGCCCTCGACTTTTGCCGGCGCAACGGTCCCGCCTTCTGCTTCATCGGCACGCAGGAAGGTCAGAACCGCATGGACCTGAGCGGAAAGCCCGTCTTGTCGACGGACGCCCTGCCCCGGATGGACTACATGATCACCCACGCCTTCGCCGCCCTGCGTCGGCACGTGGACGAGGCGCTCCCCGACGCGCTGCCCGCGTTAAAGACCGGCGCCTGCCCCACGGCCCTCGTCCCCTTCTACGAGTTCGTCCGGAAGCCGCCCCTCGACGAGCAGCTCGCCGTACTCACGGAGGCGGGCTGGGAAATGCCCCACAACACGGGCGCGTGCAGCACCAATTGCATGGTGAACGAGTTGGGACGCCAAGTCATGCGCGCCCGGTTCGGATTCGATCTCTACCAGATCATGGCCGCCAACGAACGTCGCCTGCAAAACGCCCGCTCGAAGGCGTCCGTTTCGCCTCCGTCGGAAGATCCCGTCGACCTCGCCCAGGCGGCGCGGGCCGCCAAAATGATGGGCTTGTCGGCGGCCGAACGGCAACGGTACGGCCTCCCTCCCGAAGACGCTCCGTCTCGATAGCGCCTCGGGCAGGCCCGGCTTCCGGAGCGTCTATTGCGCGGCCGCCGCGGGAAGGGCCCCGAAGCGCCGCTCACGCCTCCGGAACTCCTCGAGGTCCTGCGCCAGTTCCGCCGCACCGTAGTCCGGCCACAGCGTGTCGCGGAAGACGAACTCCGCGTAGGCGCATTCCCACAGCAGGAAGTCGCTCAGCCGCTGCTCTCCCGCGGTTCGTATCAATAAGTCGACGTCGCGCGAAGGCTCCCCGGCGCATTCGTGCTCCGAAAGGAGCCGGGAAAAGGACTCGCGCGTGAGCTCCCCTTCCGATGCCGTCGCCCGTGCCGCCGCCCGAAGGATGGCGTCGCGGGCCGAGTAGTCCACGGCGAGCCGCAGGTGCAGACGTCCGCCGTCCCGGGTGGCCCGCTCCGCTCGGTCGATGGCCAGCCGAATCGACGCCGGAAGCCGATCGCGTCGACCCACCACGCTCACCCGCACGCCGTTCTCGACGCACCGATCCCTTTCCCGCCGGAGATATTCGCCGAGAAGGCTCATCAGCACCGACACCTCGGCGGGCGGCCGCTTCCAGTTGTCCGAGGAAAAGGCGTAGACCGTGAGGGTGCCGACGCCGAGGCCGGGAGCGGCCTCCACGACCCGGCGCAAGGCCTGCACGCCGGCCCGGTGTCCGGCGGACCGAGGCAATCCGCGGAGGGTGGCCCAGCGGCCGTTTCCGTCCATGATGATGGCGACGTGCACCCCGTCGGCAGTGGTTTTCAGAGTACTTTGCATTATAGAGTTCTCCTCCAAAAAAAAGAGCCTGCGCCCGGACCGGCCGTCACCGTTCCCGCACGGCCCGTATCAGCGCTTCCATGTGGCTGAGGTACCGTTCGAGCGCGCGCCGGCCTTCAGCCGTCAACCGGTACTCGGTGCGGGGCACGCGCCCCTGGAACGACTTCGTGCACGCCACGTACTCCGCCTCCTCGAGCTTGCGGGCGTGGGCGCTGAGGTTCCCATCGGTGGTTTCGAGGATGTCCTTGAGCTCGTTGAAGCTGAGTCGGGGATTGACGGCCAGGGCGCTCAGGATGCCCAGCCGGACGCGGTCGTGGATGACGCGGTCGAGGCGTCCCGCGGCCATGGGCCGCCCGGACGCGTGTTCGTCCGCATGGACGACGTTTCGCTTTCTTGCGGAAGACTCTTTAGCCACCATACCTCCTTGCGATTACGGCGCCGAAGGCGATGTGAAGGCCTCCGAAGCCGAGGCCCAGGGCCGTGTCGGCCCAGGCAAAGGGAATGAACAGGGTCACGGCGCCGACCGCCATGAGGCAGAAGCCCAGGGTCGGCACGGGCCGCACGGAGTACGCGCCGCCGGCCACCACGGCCGCGCCGTAAAGAAGCATCCACGCCCCGGGCATCAGCTCCACGTGGCCCACGCGGTACAGGGCCGCCGTGAAGACGGCGCCGGCCGTCATGGCGGGCAGCATGCCCAGGGCGAACTTGCGGCCGGGTCCCCGGAGCAGGGCCATTCCCGCGGCCCGCGCCTTCCGGCGGATGGCGAAGAAGCCGATGGCGAAGGCGACCGCCGCCTCCGCGAGCCACACGCACATCCAGGCCTCCGCCGTGGTCTGGCGGTTCGCGATGAAGGCCGCAACCACGGCGCTGAGGCCCATGGCCACCCCGCCTCCGCCCGGCACGGCGGTGAACGCCGCGGACCGCTCCATGGCGTCGCGGATGTAGCGGAGGTTGTCCATGGCCCGCGCGTGGAGCGCCACGGGCTCGGGAGGAGCGTTTGAAGCCGAAGCGGACGATTTCATGGGCGGCAGTATAGGCGGGCCTTGCGGTTCTGTCAAGTACTTTGTGTTGCAAAGCGGAACCGACGATCCTCCCGGCCGGGCGCGGGGTCCCCGCCGTCGAATCACGTGGAGGAAACAGGCACCCCTGGGGATCGCCGCGGCGCGAAGGGACGTCCTCGGCGGCGAAGAAAGGCTCAATGCCGAGCAGCCCGTCGCCGATAAACACCGCGGCTGGACTATGTGAGCATGGCCCAAGGCCGGGGGAAGGCCGTGCGGAAAGAGTCCCCTCGTCAATGCAGAAGGAGAACCGCACCCTTATGGACTCCCGGGATGTCCTTGTCGTCTTGGAGCAGGCATCCGAAGCGCTCGTTCTTGCGGGCCCCGGAGACCTCCCCGCCCTGGCAGACCTGCACACCAAACTGGAGCATCTTCACGCGGCCGCCGAGGGCATGGCTCCGGGGGAAGTGGGGCGGGCGGCCCGGGCCTGCGCCGATCTCGTCGAACGGATGGTGCTGGACGAGCTTCGGGACCCCGCCCGGGCCCTTGAAGCCGTCGGGGACACCCTGGGCGCGCTACAGTCAACCGTGCGCGACGGACGTCCGCCGGAGGGGCTTGCGATTCTGGAATTTCGCGACGGCGACCCGGCGCCGCCGATCCCGACGCCTGCCGAGGGCTCCGGCCCCGAGCCGCCCGTCCTGCGCATGGACGCCACAGAACCGGAATCGGAAGCTCCGACCGAAGACCTGTCGCCGGTACCCCTCGAGGGCGACCCCTCGCTCACGGCAGAGTTTGTAGCCGAGGCGCGTGAGCATCTGGACGCGGCCGACGTCCATTTGCTGACCCTCGAAACCGATCCGCGGAACGAGGAAGCGCTGAACGCCGTCTTCCGAGCCTTCCATACCCTCAAGGGGGTGGCCGGATTTCTGGGTCTGGAAGACGTGCAACGGGTGGCCCACGAGTCGGAGAACCTCCTTGATCGGGCCCGGAAAGGCGTGCTCGAACTTCGGGGCGCCGCCATCGACGCGACGTTCGACGCCGTGGACCTGCTGAAGCGGCTGATCCGGCACGTGGAGGATGCGCTGGCGTCGGGCGGGCTCCTGGCACGGGAGCCCGGCATCTCCAACCTGATCCGCCGACTCCAGGCACTGGCG
>CAYVOE010000047.1:12019-17952 GCA_964452795.1 uncultured Nitrospiraceae bacterium | reverse complement strand
CAAGTCACTTCCTGCAGCGGTCGAATCCGTTCCAAGTTGTGCCAGAGGCCCGCGCGGCGGGCGACCTCTTCCAGGTGTTCCTGCAGGTCCTGGCCTTCTTCGGGCCCCTCCCCGCCGTTGCGGAGGTGGGCGTAGTGCGGGCCGTCGGTCATGGATCGGTCCCTTGGCGATGCGTTGGGGAGGGCGACGGCGGCGAAATCCCCGGCCGGCTCCGTCGATCTCCTGCCTTATACCCTGTGATTTAACTGTACATAGGGGATAAGGGCGAAGCAAGCAGACGGAAAAGTCGATCTGCGGTTGTTAAATACCTATGGCGAACGATAGGCCGGTCGGAGTCGGCGGGAAGGAGACGGTACTGCCGGTCTTGGAGCGGGGGAGAGGTTTGAGCCGTGTGCGGGGCGGGGGAAAAGGGTCGAAGGAGTGCCGGGGAAGGGAATCGAACCCCCACCCCCTTGCGGGGACCGGATTTTGAGTCCGGCGCGTCTGCCAGTTTCGCCACCCCGGCACGGGAGGGCTGAATTTTACCGCGACGGGGCGTTGAAATCAAAGCGCCGGAAGGGGATGTCAGAAGCGGTCGAAGGGCCAGACGTAGGGCGTGCGGCGGGGGAAGAGGATGCGCAGGAAGGTGCGGGCTTCGGACGAGATGAGGGCGCGTTGGGGCGCGTGGAGGTCTTCGAAGGAGCAGAAGCCGGAGAGCATCTGGATGAGCTCGCCGCGGGTGGTGGCGACTTTGTGGCGTCCGGGCAGGGCGGCCACGTCGACGGCGCCGCGGTTGGCGCGCAGGCGGTAGGACGCGCCGTCGACAACGAGGGTGGCTTCGACGCGGCTGTCGTGGGCCGAGCTGGCGGCGAGCAGGCTTTCCCACTCGGGGATCATGCTTTCGAGGGCTTCCGCCACGTCGACCAGGGCCATGGACCCGCTGCCTTCGCCCATGACGTGGATCTCGTGGACGGAAGGGAAGACCAGGAGGAACCGGGCCAGCGGGTGGGCCGGGGGCACGCGAAACCGGATGCGGCGGAGTCCCGCGTCGGCGGCGCGGTCGGCGCAGGCCTTGAGCACTCCGGCGCAGGCGGCGGGTTCGGCCACACCCACCTCGGCCACTTCGAGGCGGCCGGGCCCTTCCTCGGCGATGAAATAGGCGGCCACCTTGCCCTGGTCGTCGGTCAACACCTGGAGCCCGTCGCAGCGCTGCCAGTTGCTGGTGAAGTGGGCCCGCGACCGCAGGATCGAGCCGTCCACGGCGCTGTCGTTGGCCGCGTGGATCCGCTGGAGGGCCGAGATGTCGCCGGGTTTGGCGGGCCGCTGGCGGAAAGCGGGGGGGAACTTTGCCGCTTCGAGGGCCTCGACGAGGACGGCATAGTCGGGCAGGCACGGGGCAAATCCGAACCGGTGAAAGATGCCCGGGTGTCCGAAGAGCAGGGCCACGTGGTAGCGGTGCTGGCGCAGATAATTGACGGCGTCCTCCATGAGGAGTCCCGCGATCCCTTTGCCGCGGTGGCGGGGCGCGGTGCTCAGCCATCCCAGCGAGCCCGCCCGCAGGCGCGCCTCGCCGATGCGCACGGTCTCGGTGGTGATGCGCAAGGCGCCCGCCACTTCGCCCCGCAGCACGGCGATGCGGGTGTGTTCCGGCTCCTGGCCGGGGTGGCGCCCGCCGCAGGTCTCGAGCCAGTAACGGTTGGCTCCGGAACCGTTGGCGTGCTCGCGGGCGATGAGGTCGTTGGCGAGCCGAAGCTCCTCTTCCGATTCGACGGGTTTGATGGCCCATTCCATGGTGCGTTCGTTCCTGCTCTCTCGTGCGCGCGGCGGCGCACACGGGATTGTAACACAGGGCGGCCCCACAAGGCCGGATCGGGGCGGGTGGATAGGAGGATGGGAGCCGTTCTGCGCTACGCCGGAGAAACGCAGAGGTCCGGAGTACGCGCCTGTGTCTGTGCGTTACTTAGACGCTAAAGCGGGCAAATCGGATCGAAATGCGCCCAACCTGTCGTCCGCCGCGAGGAACGGCAACGTTCGATTCAATGAAGGGGGGAATACGGGACACCCCGGCTGCGGCGTCCCAAAAACGAGCGACTATGCGTGTCCTCGGCTCAGCCGCCCTGCTTGGCGCGCCGCAGCCACGAGCCGTTGCGCTTCACGCTGTTCTCGAGCTTCCACTTCCAGCCGGCGGGCTCGAGGGTCTGGGGCACGGCGAGAGGCGCGCTGCACAGCATGCGTCCGTTGAGCCGGACCTGGACCTCGCCGAGAACGGTGCCCGCGTTGAGGGGCGCCTGCACCACTTCCGGCTGGGCCGTCACGAGTTCGAGCTGGCCCACGGCGTCGGCGGGCACCACCGCCCACACGTCGTCGGCGGCGGTGAGCTGAACCGACCGGGTCGAGCAATTGGCCACGTGCACGGCCTGGGGCATGGGCTGGCCCTTGGCGACGACCAGCTCGCGCGACACGCCCCCGTAGCAGCGTTCCAGCAGGTCCCGGGTCGAGGCGAAGCGGGCGGAGTTGTTCGGGCACCCCATCACCACGGCGATGAGGCGAATGCCGTCGCGTTGGGCCGTGGCGGCGAGGCACCAGCCCGCGGCGCGGGTGTATCCGGTCTTCAGCCCGTCGCACCCGGCCATCTGCCACAGGAGTTTGTTGGTGTTTCGCTTGAGGCCCTCGTGCGGCCGGAACCGGATCTCCGTCTGGCCCGCCCAGTGCATCACGGTGGGATTGGCCGCGCAGTGCTGGGCGAGGATGGCCATGTCGCGGGCGGTGGTCTCGTCGACGAACCCGCCCGGCCCCGGCGGCAGGCCGTGGACGCTGTAGAACCGGGAATCGAACATGCCCAGCTCCTGGGCGCGGGCGTTCATGGCCTCGAGGTAGGC
Organism: uncultured Nitrospiraceae bacterium; assembly: GCA_964452795.1. Taxonomy (GTDB): domain Bacteria; phylum Hydrogenedentota; class Hydrogenedentia; order Hydrogenedentales; family SLHB01; genus CAYVOE01. Next base: position 15,094 of record CAYVOE010000047.1, on the reverse strand, counting down.
CGCTTCGCTGCCCCACAGGTTCTCGGCCACCGCGAAGGCCGCGTCGTTGGCCGAACAGACCGCCACGGCCGACATGAGATGGTCGAGGGTGAACTGCTCGCCGGTCCGGAGGAAGACCTGGGCCTCGTTGATGCTCTCCGCCTCGGGCGAAACGGTGAGGATGCGGTCGGGCGTCCACAGTCCTTGTTCGAGTCCCTCCGCCACCATGAGCATGAGCATCATCTTCACCATGCTGGCCGGCGGGCGGACGATGTCGGCGTTTCGTTCGGCGATCACCAGGCCCGTCGAGGCCTCGATGCAGATGAAGCTTTCCTCCGTATTCGCCGCGTGCGCCACTTCGGGTCGGGCGGCCGGAGCCGCCAGGCTCCCCAGGACGAGCGCCAGGGTCAGAACGATCCCGCTGCGTCGATGAGTCATGGTTCTCGTACTCCTCCTCCGTGAATGAAGCGACCCCATCCGGTTCGGTCGCCCAGCCCCTTAGTCCGACTGCACCCGTGGGCCCAGTACGATGTCTTCGATGTCGCGGAGGGCGAAGGGTTTTCTCAGCCCCCCGGCGACGCCCAGCGCGTGATGATACTCCAAGGGAGCGCCCGTGATCACGTAAACAGGCACTCCCTGCGTCGGTTCGGCGTCGCGCAGGCGCTCCACCGCGTCGTCGGCCGCCCCGTCTGCCGAATCCACGTCGATCAGCACCGCGTCGGGCCGCAACCCGCCCACGCGGTCGAGCCCCTCTTCCACGTCCCGCGCGCAGACGCAGTCGATGCGGCGTTTCGCCAGGCCCATCTCGAGCCAGGCCAGCATGTCGGGGTCCGAATCCACCACCAGCACCCGAGGCCGGCGGGGGCGACCCGTCTCGACGGGCGCGGGTTCCCGGGCCTCGTCGAAGGCCTCGGGAAAGGCCGCCCCTTGGATCTTCGCCAGAAACTCGGCGGCGCTGAAGGGTTTCACCAGGATATGGGGCTCCTCGGCCCCGGGAAATTCGCCGACCGGGGCATCGACGCCCGGCGACGCGAGCACGATGACCGCGGCGTCCGGTGCGGCCGCCTCTTCGCGCAGCTTCTGGTGCACCCCCAGCCCGGTGAGGTCGGGCAGCGTCTCGCCCAGCACCACCACGTCGGGCTGGAACTCGTAGGCCGCCCGCACGCATTCATGCCCGTTGCGCACCGCCGACACCACGCACCCGGCTCGCTCCACAACCCCCGCCAGCACGCGCCGCACCTCGCCGCGCGCCACCGCCAGCAGCACCCGGAGCCCCTGCAGCTCGTCGGGAAACGGTCCCGGGGGAGCCGCGTTGAATACGGCCCGAGGCAGCACCAGGGTGAAGGCGCTCCCCAGTCCCGCCTCGCTCACCAGCTCGATCCGGCCCCCGTGGGCTTCCGCGATGGTCTTGGCGATGCTCAGGCCGATGCCCGTGCCCTCGTAGCGGCGGGTGCGCGAGCTGTCCACCTGGAAAAACTTGTCGAACACGCGCTGCCGGTAGGCCCGCGGGATCCCGATTCCGTAATCCACCACGGAGACGGCCAGCGCTCCGTCGCGCCGGGCCCGCACGGTCACCTCGATCTTGCCGTCGGGATGGCTGAACTTCACCGCGTTCGACAGAAAGATCGAAATGACCTGGGCCACCCGTTTCCGATCGGCCCAGGCAAAGGCGGCCTCCTCGTCCATCTCCACCAGGAGCCGGATGTTCCGGGCGGCGGCCTGGGGTCGGATCGAGCCCACGCATTCCTGGACCAGCACCCGCGGACGAAACAGGCCGATCTCGAGCCGGAGACCCCGGATCTCCATCTTGCTGAACTCGATCATCTCCTCGATGAGCAAACCCAGCCGCTCCACGTTGCGCGCCATCACGTTCACGGCCGAACGCTGGGGTTCCGACATCTCGCCCAGGCTCCCGCTCTCGAGCATCTCGATGTAGCCGCGGACGGTCGTGAGCGGCGTCTTGAGCTCGTGGCTCACGTTCGACAAGAAGCCGTCCTTCGCACGATCCAGCATCGTCAGCTCTTCGTTGGCGGCCTGCAGCTCGTTGTTGCGCATTTCGAGCTGGTGCTGCATCCGCTTCAGCTCGCTCACGTCGGTGATCACCAGCGAATATCGGGACGACGGCTCCGCGGCCTCGCCGGGGACGGCCTCCTCCCCGCGAATCAGCGCCGCCGCTACCATCACCGGGATAGGCGTCCCGCCTTCGCCCAGAAACACGAACTCCTGCTGGCGCGGGTCGTCGTTGCCCGAATCCACCCGCTGCAACAGTTCCAGGAGCCGGGCCTTGCCCGCGCCTTCGACGAAATCGAAGAGATCCCGGCCCACGAGCGACCCGGGACGCAGGGCCAGCACCTCGCAGATGCGCTCGTTGGCGAAGCGCACCCGGAACGACGAGTCCACCGTAAGGAACCCCTCGTTCATGTGGAGCAGGAGATCGCGGTAACGCTCCTCCGACTGCCGAAGCTTCTCCGTTCGGTCCTCGACCAACTGCTGCAGGCCGTGGGTATACCGTTCCAGCCGCTCCGACAGGTTGTGCTGCTCCGTCACGTCGCGAACCGTGGCGAGGCTCCCCGCCAGCCTTTCTCTTCGGTTGTACAGGGGCAGGCCGTTGACGAGGAAATGGCGCTCTTCCCCGTAGACGTTCCAGCTGCACGCAAACTCCGCCGGCTGCCCCCGCGCGATCTGGGCGAGGTAGGGCAGGATGGCCGCGCCGTCGAGGCGCCCGGCGAGGTCGCCCACGTTCGCCCCGAGGATGTCCGACTCCCGCAGCCCCGTCATCTCCAGGAAGCGCGGGTTCACCAGGACGATGGACCCTTCCGCCGACGCCAGGACGAACCCTTCTCCCATGTGGTCCGCCAGGTGGCGGAAGCGGGCGCCGATCTCTTCGATGGCCTCGTCGGTGCGCACGATCGACGCCACGATGGCCAGCACGCCCAGCAACAGGCTGACCAGTCCCACGACCTGCGATACCGACTCGACCCATTGCGGCACCGCCTGGCGCTCCGAGAGGGTGCCCGGCAGCCCCGCGGCCGTCACCAGCGCCCCCATCATCAGCATCAGGATGCCCACCATCAGGAGGAGCCGTATCAGACCCTC
>CAYVOE010000047.1:909-12009 GCA_964452795.1 uncultured Nitrospiraceae bacterium | reverse complement strand
GGGCGGCCTGCTTGGGGTCCACCGCGAACACCCTGTAGCCCGCCGCGATCAGCGGTCCCGCCACCGACAGCAACAGGGCGATCCACCGCAACACCGGCTGATCCAGGCTCCGGGCAAAAAGGATCCCGAACATCCCGATGGCCACCGGGACCAGATACAGCGACAATCGCCGCTGACTGCGTAATATCTTGCTAGGCAAATTACCTCTCGCAGGCCGGTCCGGGGGCGGACGATGCCTCGTCAGGAATCCGCCGAAACCCGGAGCCGCGCTATCGCCTCCGATGCCAGCTCATCGCACCGTTCGTTATACACGTCGCCCGCGTGGCCGCGCACCCAGCGCCACTCCACGTCGTGCCGCCGGGTCAGTTCGTCGAGCTTCCGCCACAGGTCCTCGTTCTTCAGCGGGCCGTCCTTGCGCTTCCACCCGATCCGTTTCCACGCCGGAAGCCACTGGGTGATGCCCAGCCGAAGATACTGGGAATCGGTATGCAGGATCACCCGGCACGGGCGCTTCAGCGCTTCGAGGGCCGACACCGCCGCCGTCAGCTCCATGCGGTTGTTCGTGGTGTTGCGTTCCCCTCCGGAAAGCTCCTTCACGGTCCCCTTGTACAGGAGGATGGCCGCCCATCCCCCCGTGCCGGGGTTGGGCTGACATCCGCCGTCGGTATAGATGATTACCGGTTCCCCATCCTGAGCCAAGAAGTGCCTCCCGAGTTGTAACCCCGTCCGCGCCGGACATGCGTAAAGAACGACAATTCCGGAACTTATACCATATCGGGACAGGTTGTAACGAGAGGAGCCCGTACGCTTGTGCCTTGGCCGGGCCGGCCAGGTGTACTTGTTCCCGGGCGGGACGCCCAAGCCATTTCTATGGCAAAAAGCTGTGAAATTCCCGATATTCCTGGTATAATCTCGGTTCATTTCGTTTTTCGCCTGGGCAATAGGGTTCGGGGATGTCGCGGAAGCGCTGTCGGGGGTTCCGCCGTTCCGGCCAAGGAGTGGCCATGGACACAGCCAAAGACTCCGCCTTGCGGACGAAGGTGACGGGAGGACTTCGCACCGGGACGGCCCTGGCCGTGGCGGGACTGGTACTCCTGGCTTGCGACCTACAGTCGCACTACCTGCTGATGCCGTATGCGCTCGAAGACCTCAGCCGAATCCTCTACCGGCTGGCCTTCTTCATCGTTCTGCCCTTCCGTGCCGTCACGATTTTCTTCATCCCCAGCGTGGACCATCACTGGCCCCTGGCGCACCACATCGTGACCTGCATGGGAACGCCCTGCTTCCTCTACGGCCTGCGGTGCGCCTTGCTCCGGCTGGTCCGGCGCCGCTCGGAACGGCGGGCGCGGGCGGAAGAGGTGGCCGACAATCCGGCGCTCATCGAGCGGCGGCAGTTCCTCATGCGGTCGGCGGCCGGTGCGGTGGGCGTGGCGTCGGGCGGCCTGGGCGGCTACGCATCCATCGTGGCGCCCGAGATCCTGCACGTCCGCCGTTACGACATCCCCATCAAGGGGCTGCCGGCGGCGCTCGAGGGGTTGCGCATCGTCCACGTGTCCGACACCCACTACGGCCCCTTCGTCTCCATGCCTTATCTCGAGAAGGTTTTCGAGCGCGTCAACGCGCTTCAGCCCGACCTCGTGGCCCTGACCGGCGACTACGTGCACTACACCCCCGACTCGGTCAATCCGGGCATCGGAGCCCTCGCGGTCCTCGAAGGGCGGCTGGGCGTGGTGGCGGTCATGGGCAACCACGAGCACTGGGAAGGGGCCGAGGCCTGCCGCGCCCGGTTCCAATCCATCGGCCTTCCCCTCGTCGACAACGCCCGCCTGTTCCTGACGGCCCGGGGCCTCGAATCCGCGCCGACGCCGGACGCCCTGTGTGTCGCGGGCGTGGGGGATCTGTGGGAGGACGAGGTTTCCTTCGAGAAGGCCCTGGCGAATGTGCCGGAAGACATGCCGCGGCTGGTTCTGTCGCACAATCCCGACGCCGCCGAGCGCGTGACGCCGGATCGGCGCGTGGACCTGATGCTCAGCGGCCATACCCACGGCGGTCAGATCGCCCTGCCGCTGATAGGCCCGCCCATCGCGCCCAGCGAATACGGCTTCAAATACCTCGGAGGACTGTGCCAGGGACCCCACAACCCGGTGATCGTGTCGCGGGGCGTGGGTCTGGCGGGAATACCGCTGCGCTTCGGCGTGCCGCCGGAAGTGGGCCTCATCACCCTTCACCGCGCCTGAGCGAGCGCTCTCGGCCATTCGGCCGCCCGCCCTTCGTCTACTCCAGACGACGAATCACGGCATCGGTGAAGGCGCGCGTGCCTCCGCGGCCTCCGATGTCGCGGGTAATCTCCTCAGGATTGCCTTCCGACAGCACGGCGTTGTAGGCCCGCTTGATCCGATCGCCCACGGCGGTCTGACCCAGGTGGTTCAGCATCATGACGCCGCTCATGATCAGCGCCAGGGGGTTCGCCACGTCCTGTCCCGCGATGTCGGGCGCGCTGCCGTGGACCGCCTCGAACACCGCACAACCGTCGCCGATGTTCGAGCCCGGGACCACGCCGAGGCCGCCCACCAGCCCCGCGCACAGGTCGCTGACGACGTCGCCGTAGAGGTTTTCCAGCAGACGGACGTCGAAGGCGGTAGGGGCCTTCACGAGCTGCATGCATCCGTTGTCGATGATGAGCTCGTTGTACTCGATGTCCTGCCCCTCCTGCTCGTGTATGCGCCGGGCCGATTCCAGGAACAGGCCGTCCGACTTCTTCATGATGTTGGCCTTGTGGAACACGGTGACGCGGCGACGGTTCCGTTCGCGGGCGTAGCGGAAGGCGAACCGGGCGATGCGATCGCAGGCCTCGCGCGTGGCCACCTTGAGGCTGGTGACCACCCCCGGCGCGATCTCATTCTCGATGCCCGAATACAGCCCCTCCGTGTTCTCGCGGATCACCACGATCTCCACGTTCTCATAGCGCGTCTTGACCCCGGGCATGCTCCGCACCGGACGCACCGCCGCGTAGAGGTTGAGCCGCTTGCGGAGCTGCACGTTGACGCTCATGAAGCCCTTGCCGATGGGCGTGGTCACCGGCCCTTTCAGAGCGATACGGTGCGCTTCGATCGCCGCCACGGTCTCCTGGGGCAATACGTCGCCGAAGGTCTCCGCCGCGGCCGCGCCCGCCGGCAATTCGAGCCATTCGATGTCCGCACCCGCCGCGTCGAGCACCCGCCGCGTCGCCCCGGCCACTTCCGGCCCAATGCCGTCCCCGGGGATCAAACATACGGTCTGCGCCATTTTCCGATCCTGATCTGCGATGGTGGAGAAGCCCGGAACCGATTCCCGAGCGCGGGGAAGCCTTCCCCCGCAACGATTGCGGCTACGGTACCACCGCGCCCCCGACCGTTCAAGGATTTCGCCCGAGCGTTGACGCGATCCCGGCGACGGAGTAAAATGTAGACGTTCGGGCAACGTTCCTCACATCGCAGCAGTACCCGCGTATCTCGCGTCAGCGGCAGCGGGCTCTGTTTTGTCCGTCGTCGTCGCAACTCGGGATCCTCGCGGGACTTGGCCGTCCTGGGCCGCATTGAGAGAGGAGGAGTCCCATGAAGCACCTCGCGCCCCTGGCCCGTCTCCGCCCCGCATCGGCATCCGACGACAAGGGGGGCCCCAGCTCATGTCCCTACATTAAGCGTCTGCTGGGCAAGTGCTCCCCCGAAATGCTTCGCTGATCCAACGCTTCCCAATTCGGCCGGTGTCGAGCCGGCACAGGAGACATCGCATGAAGCACACCGCCTCCATCACCCGTCAACGACCCGTTCCCGCCATGGTCATTCGGGAAATCTGCAATCCCCTCAAGGCTGCGCTCAACAAGTGCACGCCTGCGTAGTTCCCGGCTAATGGAGAAAAACCATGAAGCACACCGCCCTGGTCACCCGTCATCGGCCCGTTCCCGCCATGGCTTCCCGGGAGAGCTGCGGTACCCTCAAGGTCGCGCTCAATAAATGTCCTATCACCTCGTTGCCCTAGCCCGGCCGGAATGAAAGGAAACCGACGGTGAAACACCTCGATCCCCTTAGCGTTCGACGGCCGGCTCCGGCGGCGGACGACAAGACCACCGGCCCCTGCGGCCTCGTTAAAGACCTGCTCGGCAAGTGTAGGGTGACGCAGATCTGAGCCGCACGACAACCGTGCCATGAAAGCGCCGCTCGAGCCTCGGGACCCGCGGTTCGAGCGGCCACAGTTTCCCTCCGCAGCGCGGGTGATGTGCCGCCCGCCGGCTCGCCGGCCGGACCGGTTTGATGTCCTCACATCGGTGCGCGTACCCTGCCTGCTCAAACAGGGAGGGTGAACGCCATGCATCACTCGCGGGAGGCCGGGGGGGAGGTCTGCGCGCAGAGCGAGGCCTTCTCCGCAGCGGTGGACTCCGCCACGGGCCGATTGACGTCGCTTCACGTGAAAGACCTCGGGTGCGACCTGGTGGAAGAGAAGCGGCTGGCGGCCAATTTCCGCATCCTGATGCCCCTGCCCGATTACCAGTGCCACTACATTGAAGGCGAAGAGCAGACGCCGGTCTCCGTGACGGCGGTCGACGGCGGGATCGACGTGGTCTACCGGGGCCTGCGCTCGGACCGGGGCGAGTATCCCATCGACCTGAACTGTCGCATCCGACTGGACGCCGATGCCATCCGGTTCCAGGCCACCCTCACCAATCACAGCCCCTGGCCCGTGGCCGAGTTCTGGTACCCGCGGATCGGGGGGTGGAAGCGCTTCGGCCAGGGGCGCGACGCCGCCCTCGCCGTGCCCGGCTACAAGCGCTGCAAACAGGACACCCTCCTCTTTCGCCGCCATCCGGGCATCCGAGGTCTGGGCGCCGAGGCGGCCGAGTACGCCGTGTCGTACCCCCGCATGACCATGCCCTGGTGGCACATCCACGACGCCGGTTCCGGCCTCGGCCTCTACCTGGGCTACCACGATCCGGTGTATCGGTTCAGCACGTGGCACACCTATCTCCATCCCACGTCAACCGGGCGGCCCGACGACGCCTGGCTGAGCGACGAGGAGGCCGTCGGCGAGCCCGTGGGTCTCACCTTCTCCCATGTCCGGTATCCCTACGTCCATTCCGGCGAGATCCTCGACAGCGGGGAATTCATCCTGCGCCTGCACGGCGGCGACTGGCACAGGGGCGCGCGCTTCTACCGCGACTGGTTCATCGAGCATTTCCCCGTGGACCCCGAGCCCAGTTGGCTCCGCCGCGAAGGCGCGTGGTTTTCCTCCATCATCTATCAGCCCGAAGACCGGATCGTCGCGGATTACGAGACCTACGACCGCTGGTGCCGCGAGGCCCAAGGATTCGGCATCCGCTGCTTCGAGCTCATCGGATGGGACCGGGGCGGCCTCGAGCGCGACTACCCCGACTACGTGCCGGAAGAAAAGCTCGGCGGCCGGGAGGGTTTCAAGAAGCTGCTGAAATCCATCGAGGGCCGGGGCGGAAAGTGCCTGGTCTTCGTGAACTACAACGTCCTGGACAGCAACTCGGAATGGTATGAGCAGGAACTGCACCGCCACGCCCAGGTGGACGCCTTCGGCAACGTGCTCAACTGGATGGCCTGGGGCGAAAGCACCCTCACGGCGCGCCTCGGCCTCAGCGTCCGGCGCCACGTGGTGGCGTCGCTGACGCCGCCCCTCGAAAACATCCTCAACGAGAAATTCACCGACCTGGTCCGCGACGGCGCCCGGGGCTTCCAGATCGACAAGATGGTTGTCGGTTCCATACTCGACTTCCACCCTCAGAATACCCTGAAGCCCGACACGGCCCTGTTCGAAGGGCTGGTCCGGGCCGTGGCCCGCACCCTCGAACGATGCCGCGCCATCGACCCCGACTTTCGGGCCGCATCGGAAGCCGTCCAGGACCGGCTCCTCCCGTATTTCGAGGTGTACTATCGCGCATCCCAGGACTTCGACATCGCGCCGCTGCGCCTGGCCTTCCCCGAGTGGACCTCGTGCCAGCACGTTTCCGCGCCGGCCGACTTCAACGGGGTCAACGGAGCCATCCTCACGGGGGCGGTCCTCTGCGTCGAACCCGACTTCTACCAGAGTTCCCTGGGCCATCCCCTCTTCAAGACCCTGGGTGATTACATCCGGGAAGTCCTGCGCATACGCGAAGAATTGGCCGATATCCTCTTTCTCGGCGACTATTTCGACACCGCGGAGGCCCATATCCGAGAGGTCGGCTCGACCGCAGTCGGCGGCGGGGCCCTCGTCTATCGCGTCCACGGACCGCGGAACTCGCCTCGGCGGGCCCTCGCGGTCGCCAATCCCACCCGCGAGGAACGGTCGTACCACTGGGAATTCGCCTGCGGCGGCGAGGCCGAGGCGGACCTCTACGAACCCTTCCAGCCGCCGCGCCGCGTGTCGAACCGGGAGCCCCTGCGCCTTCGCGGACAAGGCCTCCACATCCTCGTCGAGCGGCCTCGGCCGGAGGATCCCGACCGGGTCTTCTATGCCCGCCTCGGCATCGCCGGCGACGAAGTCGTCCGGGCCGACGACGGCTACGGACTCGTGGTGACGCAGGGCCGCCGTCGGGCCTGGGAAGACGGCTGGACGGCGCCCGTGTATCACTGCCGCGCCCACGACGACGAGATCCGCCTCGTGCTGAAGGTGCCGAAGGGTGCCCGGGGCACGCTCCGCCTCTACACGATCGATCCGGACGCGCCGGCGGGCGGACGACGGCAGGAGGTATGGATCGGAGACCGGTCGCAGGGCGAGACGACGGATTTCCGCGCCGGCCGGTGGCTCGAATGCCCCGTGCCGGACGAATCCGCCGAAACAGGCCGTCTGACGGTACGGGTGGTCAACCGCAACCCCGCCGCTTCCTGCGTCTTGTCGCTCGTCGAGATCCGCGCCGCCCGCTAGAGCCCTGCCCGAAGGAAGGGCTCGCATCCGGCGCGGACAGAGACTGTGTGGAAGAGGCCATTACCCGGCGGGAGGCTTCTCTGCGGCTGCGGCTTCGCTGACGCGGGTTTCCACCCGGGCCCGGCGCAGCCGACGGAACAGCAGCGCGTCGAGGGAGTACCGGCCGGGACCGACGAGAATCAAGAGCAGCGCCAGCGTGAAATACAGCAGGGCGAGCTCATACGAGGCGCCTGAACCCACGAAGGGGTCGCCCCGATCCACGTGGGTCCACACCGCCACCGCCATGGTGCACAGGATGCCCAGCGAAGCCAGCGGCGTCAGCAGCCCCAGGATCCAGGCCAGACCGCCGAAGAACTCCGCCGCCGCCGCCAGCGCCTGCATGAAGCCGGGCACTCCGGCCTCTTCGCCCATCCAGGCCGTAGGGTTCTGAATCTTGGGCCAGCCGTGGAACATGAACGCCACGCCGCCCACCACGCGCATGACCAGGAGCGCCACCGAATCGACGGTGCCCGCCAGCCGCATAAACGGAACTCGATCCATCAAACTCTCCTCGTTGAAGAAGCCCGGTCGGCGGGACGCATGAAAAGGAGGTATTACCCAGGAGCCCCGCGACCAGCCGGGACGCATTTATTTGCGCGCAACGCCGCCCCCGTTGTCAAATCGCCCCGACCCGTCCCGGCTCGGCGCCCCCGCAACGTTTTGGTCGGGTCCGCATGCAGAATTGGCAGGCCCCGCCGGATCAGCGGGACTTGGCATTCGCCCTCTGAAATTGCTCCGAGTGGAGGGATATGCGGATAGCATGCGCACCGCAGTGCGTGAAGGGGGCATATGAGGCCCGATCTTCCGGGCGCCCCTCATTCATTCGTCGTCGGTTTCGGAGACCATCCGCGCCATTTGCAGACGAGCGTCCTCCTCGCTCCGCTTAACCCGTGAGATCTGCGTGGGAAGGTCTCGCACCGATATAGCGGACGTGGTGCGCAATCGGCTCCGGCGGCGCAGCAGGAGTGCCAGCAACAGGCCCAAGGCCGAGAGGGCCGACACGGTCATTCCGAGATAAAAGTCCCAGGGAGAATAGTACAACCGGAGACTGTGCGTGCCGGCTTCGATGGGCACCCCTATCATTCCGTGGTTCACCCGGCGCACCGGCACCGGACGGCCTTTGTCGAAAGCCCGCCAATCCGGATGCCACGCCTGCGACAGTATGGCCACGCCCTTTCCTTCCGTCTGGAATGTGAAGGTCACGTCGGCGGGTCCGTTCCAGAACCCCAAAAGCTCCTGATACGCGGCGGAGCCGAAGAGGGGGGCATCTTCGACCAGGCACTTCCGGCGCGGGTCGACGGTGCACAGGGCCTCCAGTACCGTAGTCCCCGGGGGCGGAGTTTCGGCGCGACCCACCACCCAGGCACGCGGCATCGCCGAAGGGCGGCGGTACACGTACTGCGTCGATCCGCCTTCCTCCGGGGAGACCGAGAATACTTCGATATAGCCAGGCAACGACAACGGATGCTTCGTGACTACATAACGAACGTTCATGAGGTCGAGCACCACCGGGCACGCCGCCTCACTTGGGTCATGCGCCTGAAGCACCGCCGGTCCCGGCTCGTCGTGGATCCAGATCCGGCTGTACAGATCCACGAAATGACGGTACATTCCCGGATGGTAGCCTCCGAAGAGTTCAAGGCCGTAGTGGGCTGCGTGCCACGGCTTCATCACCCGCCCGGAATCGTAGTAGCGAAAGGTTTCGTGGGGGCGTTGCCGGCTCAAGTATAGGCCGGCCGGCGACTCCGGAAGGGCTTTCCCCGGATCGGCGGTGCGCAGGTGACCGTTCCAGACCCAAATCAGTTCCACGAGCAACATCCCGAGGAAGCTGTAAGTCCAGAGCCCCGAGAAATTACGCTTCTTCCATCCCAGGGCCAGTGCGACGGCCGGCGCGAGCAGTACCAGGACGGGAACCCAGAGGCCCGTCGCGGGCTCTGCGTCCAGCCTCGGCAACAGGATGGTACCGAGGACCGAAGCGAGCAGTCCGAGCCCGGTCATCGCTCCGACAGCGGTTAAGCGTCCGTTGCCTCTATCCCCCGACAAGACCTTGCCCGCCAGCAGCGCCAGGAGAAAGTTCACGTAGAATGCGAGACGTCCCGGAGCGCGAAAAAGGCTAAAACCTGGAATCAGTTCACAGGCCAGCGGGTGCAGAAGCGTGTGTTCACCAAGGGCGACCCCCAGGAGAATGACCACAAACAGTCCCAGGGCGAGTACTTCGCGCCGCCTGCGAAAGACCACCAGGGAGGCGGCCGCCAGCACCAAAACGGTAACCCCCTGGAACGACGCCGTTTCCCACAATTCATTAAGGGAATCGAGCCCCGGTCCGGCCCGGTCGGGTGAGGGCGTGCCGGCATAGGGCCACACCAGTCGAAGCAGCTCCTTCGGAGCAATGCTGTAGGATGCGGAAAAGAGATAGTCCACACTGCCCAGTCGGTTGCTGAGGGAAAGGGTCTGCCGGACCACCGGGAACCACCAGGCCGCGCCCAAGGGTATGTAGAGGGCGACGGACGCCGCCAGGAGCCCGACGTTTCCCGCATAGCGCCGCCAGCGCCCCTCGGCCGCCTCCGTCGCCAACCCCGTTCCCAGGGTGTAGAACCCCAGGAAGAGGAAATGCCAGTAGAGTATCTGAATGCTTCCGCACGTTGAAGCCAGGAACAAGAGGACCGCCAGGAGCCCTGCATGAAGCAGGTCTCGTTTCCTGAGCAGGCGCTCCAGGCCCCACATCAGCCAGGGAAGGCACAGCGCAGCCGTGAGAAGTTCGACGTGTCCCGCCAGGACGTGGGCGGAAGCTTTTCCGCTGAACGCAAAGGCGCACGCCGCGAAGACGCCTCCCGTGCGGCCGCAGCCCTTGAGGCGTGCATAGAGGTACATGCCCCAGGCCGACAGCGAGATCCACGCCAGGAGGTAATATCCGAACAGGCGCGGCGACGGCGACAGCCAGAAGATTGCCCCCAGAGGGTTCAGCAGGCCCGATAGAGAGTCGCCGACGATGGACCGACCGGCAAAGGTCGTGGGATCCCACAGCGGGAATGTGCCCCAGACGTGGAAATTCCGCCACTGGACCGTCCGGTATGCGGCGTGGGCGTCGACGATGTCGTAACCCCAGAGCATTCGATCCGGATGAAGGAAAACGTCCCGGAACAGCATTGCTGCGAAAAGCGTGATAAACAGGAACGGCGCCGCCGCTGCCCAGCCGGTTCCGCCGCGCACCGCGGCAACAAGGGAGGGTAGGAGTCCGTCTTCCTTTCGATTCAAGCCAAGGCCCTTCCGCGAGCGAGTCCGCCGGCTCGAACCGTGTCGCCGCGGCGGTGGGCGCAGGGCCGCTTGATCAAGGCGGGGCGCCTTGCTTCGGACGACTCCGCTCGGGGCCGAATGAGCACCGCCAGGCCTCAACCGCAGATTCTTGCCGGGGATACGGAAAAAGGGGTGGGCAGGCCTCTCGACCTTCCCACCCCTTTATCGTCGAGAATTCTCGATAGAGCCGGTGCTCTAGTCGACGCCCGAAGGCAGGGTGTACATGGAGGAGTCCGTGTTCCCCGAGAAGCGAATAACGGCGACGCGACCCTGTACGTCCGTGCTGGCGCCGGCCCACGAAATGGTGGCCGAACCGTTGTAAACGGTGCCGACCATGTCGGGCACGGAATTGCCTCGGGTACCTTCGGCATCGGGGTCATTCTGACCCGGGCGCCACGCGACGGCCGAGTTGGCCGGCAGAACGAACGTGTTCGCCGCCGGCGTCACGTCCGTGCCGTCCTGGAGCCGGTAGGACACCGTGCACAGAATGTCCGAGCTGGTGGTGTTCTTGAGGCCGATAAAGCTCTGCGTACCCTCCGTCGCTCCCGGCGCTGCGTTGTCCAGGAAGAAGGGCACGTGAACCGACCCCGCCAAAGCCACACCGGCCAACAAGGCAACGGCGACCAAAGAAACAAATTTCCTCATCCTGTTCACCTCCTCGCTTTGAACCGTATGCCAAACGCCAGGCGGCCTAGCCCTTGCTAATGCCTGACGAAAGTGCCCATACCTATCGCTGTTTGACGGTTCAGAGAAACCCCTTAGAACCCGCAATCGTCAACCAAAGCCGCGCCCCAGCCTCTTCGACCCCCTGGAACGAGTCACGAATCACTGCCCTCTCTTCTAGCACATACAATTTCGTTTGTC
>CAYVOE010000047.1:0-899 GCA_964452795.1 uncultured Nitrospiraceae bacterium | reverse complement strand
ATTTTCGGCCCTTTCGCCAATTCCGGCATAGCCGCCTCCGGCGGGGTCCCCTTGGTATCTGCCGTTCTCACAACGGTGTAGAATTCGGAACGGAGTAACCATCCTTCGGTCAAATGGACGCGAAACTTGAGCCCTCCACGCCGGCCCCTTCGACTTGACTCGACGGAGGATGGACGGTAACCTCGGCCGATAATGAGCAGGAGCGTCCAGGGGAAGCAGTACGGAGGAATCAGGCGGTTGTCCAGGCATTCCCGTTTCCGGTTTCGGATACCACACTTCGGGGGCGTTGCGGCCGTGCTTCTGGCGGTGGCACTTGCGGGCGGCTGCAGGGAACCCCGCAACGCAGACCCTAAGCCTCCCAAAGGCGTCTCGGATCTCGAGCCTTCATTGGCGCCCGTGGAAGTGGCTACCTATCCCGACGCCCATTTGGCTTCGCACTCCCCGGTTTTCCGGCTGACGCGTCAGGAATTGGCGGCCCAACAGGAAAAGCCCGAGGCGGTTGCGGCCGTATTGATTCCCGGCGAGGTGCGTATCGTGGCGGGCGAGGGAGAACACGCTCCGGAGGGCATTCGCCTTGTCGGACACGACACGCCGGCGGCCGTCGAGTTCGACCTGCCCTTCTCCGCGACGGATGCAAACCAGTTGCACGTTCGCATGCGGATCCGATCGGGGTCGCAGTGCCGATTCTCCTGGGCGAGCGATCTCGAGCCGTCAGTTGAGGAGAATCCTGGAGCCGTGGCGCAGATCGTGGCCGACGGGGAGATGCACGATTACGTATTGCCCCTGGCCATGCCGTCCCTGGACACATGGGTGGGCCAAATGTATCGGTTCCGCTTCGTGCCTTCCGATCTGCCTACCGACGTCGAGATCGCCTCTTTGAAGCTGGTCTACGCCAAACC
>CAYVOE010000046.1:17274-18245 GCA_964452795.1 uncultured Nitrospiraceae bacterium | reverse complement strand
GGCCGTGATCTCGCTGGGGGGCATCGTGTTCTGCAAGTCCGTGCGCGTGGCGGGCGACGAGATGGACCAGGCCATCATCCAGCACCTCAAGCGGACCTACAACATGATGGTGGGCGAACGCACCGCGGAAGACATCAAGATCGCCATCGGCTCCGCTTTTCCGCTGAAGGAAGAGATGGAGATGCAGGTGAAAGGGCGCGACCAGGTGCTGGGGCTGCCCAAGATCCTCACCATCACCTCCGAGGAGATCCGCGAGGCCCTGCGGGAACCGGTGAGCGCCATCGTCGACGCGGTTCGGGTCACCCTCGAGCGCACGCCCCCGGAGCTTTCCGCGGACATCGTGGACCGCGGGGTGGTCCTGGCGGGCGGCGGGGCGCTTCTGCGCGGGCTCGAGCAGCTGATCTCGAAGGAGACGGGCCTGCACGTGACCGTGGCGGAGGACCCGCTGACGGCGGTGGTCCTGGGAACGGGCAAGTATCTTGAAGGTTTGAAGAGCTTCCACGACGAAGAAGTGTAACAAGCTTTGTTGATCGGGCGTCGCATACGCGAAAACCGACCCACGGCCGTCCTGGTGGCCCTTGTCTTGTTTTCGCTCGCGTGCCTGGCTTCCGATACGCGGGCGGCGGTACTGGGCGACGGCCTGCGCACCGTGGTGTCCGTGGTGGCCCACCCCTTCTGGCTGGGGCTCAACGCCGTCGGCAACGCCGCGGATTACGGTTTCGGGCTGGTGGCGGATTACCACGCCGCGCGGGCGGAGGTCAAGGAGCTCCGGCGCGAGATGGGCCACATCAAGATCCAGCTCGCGGGGCAATCGGAGCTCGAGGCGGAGAACGAGCGGTTGCGCCGCATGCTCGCCTTCAAGCAGGCGGAACGGCGTCTGACCCTCGAACCGGCCCACGTGCTCGCCAACAGCCTCGACGGGACCCTCCTCATCGACCGGGGCTCGACCCACGGCATTTCGGAGGGCATGG
>CAYVOE010000046.1:0-17264 GCA_964452795.1 uncultured Nitrospiraceae bacterium | reverse complement strand
CATGGGCGTCATCAATTACGACGGCGTCATCGTGATCGTGGCGAAGGTGGAGCCGTTTCAGGCCACCGTGTTCACGCTCAACCATCCCCGATGCCAAGTGAGCGCCGTCATCAAACGCAACCGGGTCGCCAGCCTGACCAAGGGCAGCGGGAGCCGGCTCAGCCCCTTCTGCAACCTCGTCTACATCGACATGAAGGACGAGGTGAAGGTCAAAGACCAAGTCATAACCAACAGCGGCAGCAAATTCCCCGGCGGGTATCCCATCGGCGTTATCGAAGCCGTCGACCCCGGCTCTCTGCTCAAGGCGGCCACGGTGATGCCGGCGGCCGACCTGTACCGGGTGGAAGAGGTGTTCGTGGTGCGGAAGGCGAGCCCTTCGCCCGAGGAGCTGGCGGGCAATCCCGCGGAAGACATCTCCGTCGCTCCCGACATGCCGGACAACCGGACGCTGCAGGAACGATATGCCCCGTAAAGCGGGGTCCGCTTGTCGCGGATGGAACGCGGCGCCTTCGGCGCCGGTGGATTGAAAAATCGTATGCGCAAGAACATCCTATGGGCGGTGATCACCATCGTGGCGGCGCTCCTGGAGAACACGTGGCTGAAGGCCATCAGCATCCAGGAGGTGCTGCCGAACCTGGTGCTGCTGCTGGTGGTGTATTTCGCGCTCCAGGGGGGCGAGGAACGGGCCATGTTCACGGGCTTCCTGGGCGGCGTGATCCAGGACGTGGCGGGCAACGCCCGGCTGGGCCACCACGTGCTGGCCCACGTGCTGGTGGGCTACATCGCCGGCCGGTTGAGCAAGCGGCTCATCGCCGAGCATCCCGCCATCAAGGCGGGGCTGGCTTTCTTCGCCAGCCTGCTCGACGGCGTGTTCTACATCGCCATCTTGAAAGTGCAGCGCCCTTCGGATATTGAAACGGCTTACATGATCGGCACCAACGCCATTCCAACCGCCTTTTACACGGCTCTGGTGACCCCGGTGATCTTTTTCCTGCTGGACCGGGCCTTCCGGCGCGAATGGCGGCTCGAAGGGACTCCCGCATAATGGCTGTGGCTCCACAAAAGCAGCGTTACGAGGGCTGCGAATCCCGACTCACCTTCATCGGCATATGCCTGGTCCTGGCCTTCGCCGTGCTCGGCGTGCGGCTCTGGCACCTGCAGGTCATCCACGGCGCCTACTACGCCGCCAAGGCCGACGCCCAGCGGCTCTATCCGCAGCGCCTCCAGGCCCCCCGCGGCACCATCATCGGCACGGACCGCAACGGGCAGCGCGTGGTCCTGGCGGACACGCGGCCGGCCTTCGACCTCATGATCGTGCCCAAGGAGTGCCCGGAAGAGGAGCGGGAGCAGGTCTGCGCCCTTCTGGAACGCATTCTCGACATCGACGGGGAAGTCCTGCTGGAAAAGATCCGCGAGACCCGCCAGCCCTTCACCCAGATACCCGTCCGGCTCGACGTGCCCAAGAGCAAGCTGGCCCTGGTCGAGGAGAACGCGCTGCAACTGCCCGGCGTGCTCACGGTGGTGCGTCCGCAGCGCCGGTACAGCGGCAAGACCGGGGGCCAGATCCTGGGCTACCTGTCGGAAGTCAACGCGACGGAGCTCAAGAAGGAGCGGACCCGGGCGGAGCAGGCGGGCGAGTCTCCGCGGTATCGAATGGGCGACGTCATCGGCCGGTCCGGCCTGGAGCAGATGTACGATGACCTGCTTCGGGGCAAGGACGGCACCATGGTCGTGAGCGTCTACTCGTCGCGAGGCCCCCAGTTCCGCACCAACGAGTTCGGCGTGCCCGAGATCGCCTTCGACAGCTTCGGCCGCAAGCTCGAGGAGGAGAAGGACCGTCGGGTCGAGCCCACGCCCGGCCAGGAGCTTCGGATCACCATCGACATGGAGCTCCAGGCCCTGTGCGAGCGGCTTTTGTCGGAGCTGCCGTCGAAGGTGGTGGACGCCGAAGGGCGCCAGAGCCTGGTTCCCTGCCGCGGGGCCATCGTGGTGCTCAACGCCAACACGGGCGCCGTCCTCGCCCTCGCCAGCACGCCCAGCTACGACCCCAGCATCTTTGTGACGAGCGGACGCGGCGCCGAGCGGATGGCCGCCCTCGAGATGGAGAAGGTGGTCGACGAGGAGACGGGCGAGGAAAAGTGGAAGCCCATTCCGGTGGAGCGGCGCACCAACCCCATGCGCAACCGCTGCTACGAGATGCACTATCCGCCGGGATCGACCTTCAAGGTTCTCATGGCGTGCGCGGGCCTCGAGGAGGGCGTGATCACGGAGAACTCGACCTTCAGTTGCTCGGGATACTTCAGCCGGGCCAACAACACATGGCGTTGCTGGATGCACAACCGGGGCGGACACCGCGGCATCGACGTGGTGGGTTCCCTGTCGCGTTCCTGCGACGTGTTCTTCTACAACCTGGGGCTGAAGCTCGGTCCTCGGAAGCTCAAGGACTGGAGCACCCGGATGGGCCTGGGCGTGAGGACCGGAATCGACCTTCCCGGCGAGCTCCCTTTCCCCGGCATGGTCCAGATCGAAGACCCCGACCTGTACATCGAACGGATGAAGAAGGAACATCCCAACGACAAGTGGTATCACCGGTGGTACGACTGGCAGACGGTGAACATGTCCATCGGCCAGAGCCTGACGGTGACTCCGCTGCAGAACGCCGTGATGATGGCCTGCATCGTCAACGGCGGACGCCGGGTCACGCCGTATGTCAACGCCAACCTCGAGGACCAGGGATACATGCCCCGCGTTTCCGAGCCCTTCCTCAGCGACGAGACCCTTCGGATCGTGCGCCAGGGCTTGCAGGAATGCGTCGAAGACAACATCCCCCCCAGCGGCACCGGCACGGCGAGCCGCGTCGAGGGGCTGGTGGTGCTGGGCAAGACGGGCACGGCCCAGGTGGCGAGCACCAAGATCACCGATCGCTACGGCAAGCAGGAGAAACGGATCCCGTACAAGCTGCGGGACCACGCCCTGTTCGTGGCGGGGGTGCTCCATCCGGAAAAGCCCATCGCCATCAGCATCATCGTCGAGCACGGGCTTCACGGGAGCAGCGGGGCCTCGCCGCTGGCGGCGGACATCATCCACTACTATTACGACATTCCCTGGACCGAGAAGCAGCTCGAAAAGCGCCGGAAATACGCGGAAGACTTTATCTAGGTCCTTAACCGACAACGTGGCCGGGACGGAACCGTGGCTATTGCAATCAGCAAAAACCAGGACTTGATGCGCGCCCACATCGGCGTGTTCAGCCTGCGCAACGTGTATCGCATCGACCTGCCCATGGTTGTCGTTACGGGGGCTCTGGTGTCCCTGGGCCTGATGGTCCTGCTCAGCGCCACCTACAGCGGAACGGTGAGCGACGACGGCCACTCCTTCGTTCGGTTCATCAAGCTGTTCGGCAACGACTACGTGGTCAAGCAGCTTGCGGCCCTTTTTCTGGGCGTGATCCTGGCGGGGCTGATGGTCTGCGTCGACTACCGGTTCCTGGTTTCCCTGGCGCCCCTGTTTTACCTGCTGGCCATCGCCCTGCTGGTGGCGGTGCTCGCCATCGGGGAGATCGTCAAGGGCGGCCAGCGCTGGATCTCGCTGGGGCCGGTCAACTTCCAGCCTTCGGAGTTCGCCAAGCTGGCGCTGATCTACATGCTGGCGTGGTACTTCACGCTGGTGGGCCCGCGGATCCGCCAACTGCCCTTTTTTCTCCTGACCTTTCTGATTCCGGCGATCCCGGCCGTCCTGATTCTGAAGCAGCCCAACCTGGGCACCACCCTGACGCTGGGGCCCATTGTCATCGCCATGCTTTTCGCGGCGGGCTGCAAGCGCTGGCACCTGGGGGCCCTGGTGTTGATGGGGCTGACGGCCGCCCCCGTGGCCTGGACCCAGCTCGAGGACTACCAGAAAGAACGGGTCATGGCCTTCGTCAACCCCAGTCCGGAAGACCTCCGCGATTCGGGGTATCACACGCTCCAGACCATGATCACCGTGGGCAGCGGCCAGATGCACGGCAAGGGATTTCTGAAGGGCACCCAGACCCACCTCAGCTTTCTGCCCGAGCACCACACCGACTTCATTTTCGCGGTGCTCGCCGAGGAAAAGGGGTTTGTGGGGGCCATCGTCGCCCTCGGACTGCTGGCGATGTTTTTCCTGCGGGGCCTGGCCCTCGCCCGAGACTGCCCGGACATCACGGGAACGGTCCTCGCCGTGGGGGTGGTGACGATCCTGGCCTTCCACGTCTTCGTCAACGTGGCCATCTGCATCGGGATCATGCCCGTTACCGGTATTCCCCTGCCCTTTTTCAGTTACGGCCCGTCGTTTTATTTAATAACGATGATGGCCATTGGTACACTCTTGAGCGTCCGTACGCACAAGGGCTATTTTCATTAGTGAACGACCATGGTTGATTGGTAATGGACGGTCCGGAGAGAGGTTGTCCCCGGCGCATAGCCGATAGGGAACAGCCGAGCGCCGACGCCGGGCCCCATTGGGCGGTCCGCTCGGGGCCCCAGAGGAGGTGACTCCACTGCCCGTACCCCGCCCGGCCCGTTCCGGGGCCGGCTCCGGCAGACCTCGACAGCGGGAGACGTCCCGCCCGGCGGGGGAGCTCTGCCCGGTCGGACGGATCCGCATCAAGCTGGCGCGCCGCCCTCCGATGCGCTGGATTTCGAACCCCGATCTGCTTCGGGTTCTTCAGGAAGCCGTTGCCGTTGCGGGCCTTCCGGTGAATCGTGTGGACGGACGTCGGCAGCCCTACGAGATCGAGCTTGGCCTTGGGGCGGCTCCGGGCCACCTGAGCCGCTGCGAATACGTCGACTTTGTCGTTTGTTTACCGATTACAGCGACCGAGTTTGCCCGGCGACTGGCCTCCGCCCTGCCCCCGGGGCTCGAAGTGCTCTGGCAGCGGCGCCTCTCCGCCCGCACTCCCAGCCTCAAGACCGCCCCGCAGCGGTACCGCTACATCCTTTGGGGGGCGGCCGATCCCGAACGGGCCGCGGCCTTCCACGGCGCCGAGACCTGGCCGTGGACCCGCCTGCGCAAAGGGCGCGCACGGGTGCTCGATCTCAAGCAGAGTGTTTCCCGGCTTCGTGTGGAGCCGGGCCGAGTGATCTTGGACATTGTTGTGCGCGAGGAAGGCACGCCCAAGCCGGAAGAAGTCTATGCTTCGGTCTTCGGCGTGTCGATCGAGGAGGCGATGCTCTTGCCGGCGGAACGCGCCGATACGCAACCGGCCCCGCCCCCTTTCCTCGCGCTCCCACGGGATTAATCGCCGAGAATGAAAAAAGAAATCGTCATCAATGTGGCCCCCCTCGAGACGCGCATCGCGCTGCTCGAGGAGGGCCGGCTCGCCGAGCTCAACATCGAACGTCAGGAGAGCCGCAGCCTCGTCGGAAACATCTACAAGGGCCGGGTCGACTCCATTGTCCCCGGCATCCAGGCCGCCTTCATCGACATCGGCTTCGAGAAAAACGGCTTTCTGTACGTCTCCGACATCGCCGGCGCCGAGGGCACCGGCGATTTTGTGTATGAGGACGGAACCGCCAAGGCCCTCCGATCGTCGCGGCGCGGCAAACGCCCCAGCATCGAGTCGATCCTCAAGAAGAACCAGTTCATCATGGTCCAGGTCGCCAAGGACATGCTGGGCACCAAGGGCTGCCGCCTCACCAACTACATCACCATTCCCGGGCGCTACGAGGTGCTGATGCCCACCATCAGCCAGCTCGGCGTATCGCGCAAGATCGAGGACGACAAGGAGCGCGACCGCCTGCGCAAGATCCTCAACGAGGTGCGTCCGAAAGGCTGCGGCGTCATCCTGCGCACCGCCGCCGAGGGCCGGACCAAGGCCGAGTTCCAGGAAGACCTCAAGTACCTCACCAAGGTCTGGGAAAAGATCAAGAACAAAATGGAGAGCATGAAGGGCCCGTGCCTCCTGTACGAAGACCTCGGCCCCGTCCTGCGGTCGGTGCGCGACCTCTTTACCGACGAGGTCGAGCGCCTCACCGTGGACGACGACCGCGAGTACCGCCGCATCCTCAATTTCCTCGACTCCTTCGCACCGGATCTGCGCAAACGCTGCAAGCTCTACCGCGGAAACCGGCCCCTCTTCGACAAGCTCGGGATCGAAGACGAAATCGAGAAGGCCCTTCAGCGCCGGGTCTACCTCAAGAGCGGCGGCTACATCTGCATCGACCACACCGAGGCCCTCGTCGCCATCGACGTCAACACGGGCAAGTTCACCGGCTCCACCCACCTGGAAGACACGGTGTTCCAGACCAACATGGCCGCGGCGGAAGAGATCGGACGGCAGGCCCGCCTGCGCGACCTCGGCGGCATCATCGTCATCGATTTCATCGACATGCAGCTCGAGAAGAACCGCAAGGCCCTGCTCAAGAAGCTCCACGAGGTGTTGAAGAACGACCGGGCCAAGACCACGGTGAGCGAGATCAGCGAGCTCGGTATGATCGAGATGACCCGGAAACGGGTCAAGCACAACCTGATGAAGGCCCTCTCCCAGCCCTGCCCCTATTGTGAAGGCAGCGGCATGGTCCGTTCCGTCACCACCATGACCTTCGACACCCTGCGCAAGCTCGAGAGCCTGTTCTGCGAGTGCAAGGAGCCCCGGGTGGTGCTCCAGTTGCACCCCGACGTGGCGCGGCGCCTCCGCAACGAGAACAAGGACCTCCTCGACTCCATCGCCGAGCGGTTCGGTCGGGAGATCACCGTCGAATCCGTCTCCGATTTCCACATCCACGACGTCAAGATCATCAGTGCCCGCACCCGGAAAGAGGTCCCCGCGGAAGCCGCCGGTTGAGCGGCGTTGAAACGCGGCGCAGAACTTTCGAGCCGCCGCACAAGCGGCTCGGGGGCTCGCCATAACGGGGTCCATCGTCGGTCTGCGGATATTCCCCGAAGGGGATACATAGGTTAGCCCAGGGTCAGCGAGCGACAGCGAGCGCCACCCTGGGTTACTGGCCACCACCCCCGTTCTTTTCCCCGAAGGGGATACATACGTAGCGATGTAGGCCAATCATTGGACGGGACCCTCCTGGTATTGCCGCCCGCCCCACCTAACGTAGGACTACGAGGACTGCGCCAGGCGGGCTCCGAGCAATGACACTACCCGTCATTGCGAGGAGCGATCCTCCGTAGAAATGCTTACGAGAGGGGACTTTACGCTGCCTCCGCTCTCATCGTCTGTGAGCGCCTCTGCATAAGCGACGCGGCAATCTTTACCTATGGTAGGACGATGACTTCGCGGATTCGGATCTATGGCTCATGTGAGATTGCCGCGTCGCTCCTGTATGGGTCCCCACCGGAGGCATGGCGCAACCAAAGGCTGCTCCTCCGTTTGTCTGTACTCCCACAGGAGCCCGCTCCTCGCAATGACGGGTGGGGGCAGGCCCACATCCCCGTCCAGCGCAGTCCTCGTAGGCCTACGCGGGGAGGCAATGGCTCATCGGCCCGATAGGCGCAGTCCTCGTAGTCCTGTGACGGGTGGGGCCGATGCCCCGGTGTCGGGTCGGCGCTAGTGGGAGGGCGCGGCTTCCGGGAGGGATTCAACCTCCTGGAGCAGGGCGGTGCGGATGGCGTCGTCGAGCTCGAACCGTTCGAGGAGGGCGGCGTACTCGCGTCGGGCGCGGTCGTGGTGGCCGGCCTGAGCGAGGGCCCGGGCAAGGGCGCGACGGGCCTCGAAACTTCGCGGAGCGAGGGCGGCGGCCTGTTCGAAGGCCTCGACGGCCGCGGCGGTGTCGCCCATGCGGCCGAGGAACTCGCCCCGCTGCAGCAGGCACACGACCCGGGCATCGCCGGACAAACGCGGCAGGGCCTGTTCGAGGGCGCGGACGGCGGCTTCGTAGTCCTGGCAGGCGGCGAGCATGAGTCCCAGGTCAAGGAACAGGGGGCCGGCCTTGGCGGGCGGGAGGCCGGATTCGTGCGCGTTCGCGCACAGGGCCCGGGCGGCCCAGGCGAAAGCCTCGACCGATTCGGGGTCGGCGGCGGCGTCGGGGTCGCGATCTATGGCCTCGCGCAATTCGGCGGCTCCGGCCAACACGCCCTCGTCGCCGGCGGCCCACGCGAGGGCCACGGAACGAACCGGCGGGGGAAGGTCGCGGTCGGCGGCGGCGCGGACCAGGCGGGCGCGGAAGGCTTCGTCGCGGTCCGCGGCTTCGGCAAAGCCCTGGAAGGCGGCCCACACCGCGGCGTCTTCCGGACGTTCTTCCACCTGGGCGACGAAGAGATCCTCGGCGGCGTCGACATCGCCGTAGCCTTCGTAGAGGGCGGCGGCGCGCATGGAGGACAGGAGGGCACGCTCTTCGGGCGTGACGGAGGGGGTGCCGTAGAAGCCGTTCCGCCGGAGTTCGAGGCAGGCGAGGAGGGTGTCGTAGCGGCCGGTCTGTCGGGCGGTCTCCTGCAGGAGGTGCCAGGTCTCGCGGTCGTCGGGCTTCACGTCGAGGGAACGGACGAGGGCCTTCTGGGCGCCGCGACCGTCGCCGCGGGCCAGCCGCGACAGGGCCATCATGTGGTAGAGCTTGTGCTTGTCCTTGCTGCCGCAGTCGAGGGCCCGCTGCAACCGGGCCTCGGCTTCGACAAAATCGGCGTGGGCGGCCGCGGGGTCGTCCGCCATCCGCCGCTGACCGCGAAGGAAGGCGACGCGGCCGAGCACGTCGTGGGGCTCGGGCAGGAAGGGGTCGGAGCGAAGGGCTTCTTCGGCGCAGGCCACGGCTTCGTCGAGCGCCGCGGATGCGGCAGGGCCGGAGGTTTGGGCGGCCACGTTGAACAGGGCTTCGGCCCGCCGGGCCTGGGCCACGAGGTAGTGGGGATGGAGCTCGAGGGTCCGGGCGAAGGCGCGGGCCGCTTCGTCGGGGCGTTCGAGGCGGAGCAGGGCCACACCCTGTTGATAAGGGTGGAGCCAGTGGTAGGGCGCGAGGGTTGCGGCCCGGGCGAAAAGATCGGCTGCGGCGACGGGCGCGTCGTGCTCGAGGGCGCCCCGTCCGCGCTGGTGAAGGAACTGGGCCGCGAAATCGCGGACCGCGAGGACGGGCAGGACGAGGGCGCCGACCGCCGCGGCGATGCGCGCCGCTCCGGCGAGCCGACCCGGGACCCGCGGGGCGCGCGGAAGGGGTCCGTGCCGTTCGCGCCAGAGGCCCGCCAGCGCGCCGGCGAGGATGAAGAGGAGCAGGGCCGACACGGGGGCGTGGAAGTTGAACCCGAAGAGGCCGTCGATGAAAAAGGCCAGGAAAAAGGCGGCCAGGGTGAGGCCGAGGGTGCGGCGCTCGGAATCGGCCGCGGTGAGGCCCAGGACGAGGCCGTAGTACACGCCGAAGAGGAGAAAGGCCAGGTAGGCCAGGGCGGCGGGGATGCCCGCGTCGACGGCGAACTCGAGGGGTTCGTTGTGTACGTGGTCGTTCAGCATGGACCGCCGGGCGAAGCGCTCCTGTTCGAAGTCGGTCCAGTAGGGGGGATTGAGGACTTCGTACATGCCGGTGCCGTGGCCGCGCCAGGGGCGGTCCTGAATCATGCGGGCGGCGCCGTAGAACGAATGGTAGCGAAGGGTGATGCTCTCGCCGCCGCCCACGGGGAAGGGGTTGCCGGTGGTGGTCCGCGCGTGGAGCACGGCCGCGACGACGCCCACGGCGCCCGCCAGGACCACGGCGCCGAGGCAGAGGGCGAGGGTGGGTCCGGGGCGCAGCGAGGCCCGCCGCGCCGCAATCGCCACGACGACGAGCACCGCCGCGCCGGCGAGGGCCAGCAGCGAGCCGCGGGTCTGGGTCAGGGCGAACTGGGCCAGGAAGAGGGGCAGGCAGAGCAGGACCCACCGGCCGCCGCGGAGAAAGGCCGCGCCGCAGGCCAGGATGAGGGCCGGAGCCAGCACGTGGGAGGCCAGGTTGGGGTTGCCGAAGGTGGCGGGTGCGTCGCGCAGCATGCCCGTGGTGTCTTTCCAGGGGAACGGGTCGAGCCCGCGCCACTGGAGGATGCCGTAGAGCGAGGAGAGGGTCACCGCAACGCACAGGACGGCGACGAGGCGCAGGACGCTTCGCGGCGTGTGGAACACGTCGGCTGCGGCGACAAAGAGGATGCACAGGGCGGTCAGCTTGAGGCCCTCGCGGGCGAGGCTGTAGCCCACGTTGGGCGAGACGGCGGCCGCGGAGATGTAGAGCACGGCGAAGACCCCGAGCACGGGGCCCAGCATGGAGGCGATTCGAGGGCCGCCGGGCGCGCGCCGGGGCGTGAGAAGCCACAGGACCAGCGCCGCGAAGGCGCCGAGCTCGTAGGCCAGGACCTTGATATCGATGGCGGGATCGGCGGTCAGGGGAAAGATGGCCAACACGGCAAAGAACATGAGGCCCGCGATGAGCCGTCTCTGGGCTCGGACTAGCGTGGAATCCATGCTGATCTTCCGGAATCCTTTCCGTGGGGCCGCCGCCCGACCGTTTACTCGGGCATGCTCCGCCTGGACCCGACGTCGAACCGGACCACGTTGACATGTCCGTTCCGATCGGCGCGGACTTCGGCCGGTTCTTCAACAGAGTCCGGCGAATCGAGGCGGATGCCGTCGAAGATGCCCGCCAGGCACTGGGACACGTCCTGGCGCCGGCCGGCGTCGGGGGCGTGTTCGAACCCGTAGCACACCAGGACGTCCTGTCCCTCGGACGATTTGACCAGGAGCTCGACCGCGCTCTCGCGGGGCCGGGATGCGTCGGTCTTCTCGGGCGACGCCACCAGGCAGTCGCCGCTCGGGGTGCGGACCTCGATGTGGCGGAGGCCCAGCTCGCGCCGGCACAGCTCGAGGAGCAGGCTCGACTCGACGGAGCGCAGGCCGGCGCTGAGCCGGAGCGCGGCGTAGCGGCCGAGGGCCTGGAACACGCGGTTGCGGTGGCGGCGCTCGAGCACTGCCTTGAGGGTCGTGGGCCGCAGGTAGCCCGCCAGCCAGGCGATGTTGACCAGGGTGGCGAAGTACAGGGCGTAGGGCGACCAGGCCCACCGCGATTGCTCGGGGATGAGCGCCGACAGGATCGCCGCCGCGGCGAGGATGGCCCCCATGCCGCAGAGGGTCAGCACCACCCGCGGTTGTGAATAGCCTTTGCGCAGGAGCCGGTGGTGCGTGTGGAGGTTGTCGCCGGCGAACACCGGCACGCCGCCGATGTAGCGGCGCAGAATGGACACCAGCGTCTCGAACACGGGGAGGCTGAGAGCCAGCATGGGTGCGAACACGATGACCGCCGCTTCCGACTTCTGCGAGCCCATCAGCGACATCATGGCCAAGGCGTAGCCGAGGAACATGCTGCCCGTGTCGCCGAGAAATATGCGGGCCGGCGGGAAGTTGTAGAACAGGAACGCCAACAGGCTGCCCGCCAGGGCGGCGCCGACCAGGGTGGTGTAGTAGTTTTCCTGGATGAGGCTGAGGATCACCAGAGCGGCCGCACCGACGAAGGCGATCCCCGTGGCGAGCCCGTCGATGCCGTCGATGAGGTTGAACGCGTTGATGAGGCCCACCACCCAGAACATGGTGAGGAGCAGGCCGGGAACGTAGCCCAGATCGAGAACGCCCAGGAACGGAACCGCCACGGTGCGCAGGGCATGGCCCGAGAGGCAGACGTACAACGCCACCGCCACCTGGCCCAGGAGCTTGTAGCGGGCCCGCATGCCCTTCGTGTCGTCGATTACGCCCAGGACCACGATGGCCACGCCCCCCACAGCGAGCGTGAGCCAGGCCCCGCGGTTCGACGCCAGCGTGAACAGCAGGTCAAACCATTCCCGGTGGTTGCGCCAGAGCCATTTCCAGTGGTGGACGATGAGGTGGCCGGAGATCCCCGCCGTCAGGCTCAGCGTCACCAGGGGCAGGGCCACGCCCAAGCCGCCGAGCAGCGGCATCTCGCCTCGGTAGACCTTGCGGTAGCCGCCGCGGTCCACCGCCCCCACCCACCGGGCAAAGCGCATCGCCAGCGGCGTCAGCGCTGCCGTAAGCAGGAGACAGCCCAGAAACAGCCCCCACGTCGCGTGGGTCAGCACCTCCGGTGTCACGCCCCGGCCCCTTGCGCGTCATCCGATTCGGAAATGACCCCGGCCCGGTCGGACCACGCCCCATACTGTTGGTCAGCCAAAACCCTATCCCCCGGTGCGGCTCCCCCTTCGGGGCACTACCCAGGACCCTAACCCGATTTCCCTGCGGACCGAAACCTGCCCACGCGCGGCCGAGAGAGGAAAAGCTTTGAACGCCCGCGGCGATGCCTAAATACCCCGCATTGCCGAAAATCCCAACTGTCCGGGAGGCGTTCGACCCGCTGGTGCGCCGGCCCGTATACCCAGAATTCTACGGAATACCGCGGGGGTTTGCAAGGGCAAAGGAGCGGCGACGGGCCTTGGGTCGAGACATTAGAGGCGTAAAAGCCGCAATTCACAGCCAGTTTTTAGTGCTTTTCCCGAAGGAGCCGCCGACTTGACAGAATTTCCGGGTATGGATACACTAAAGGTCCTGGGCAAATGAAGCGGGCGGCGGCGCCAATGGCTGTCGCCAGGGTCTGGTTGGGGAACCCGCCTTCCAAGGCAACTCCATCGCAGAACGAGTGGGGCCGCGCGGGCAGGGCCGCGCCCTGTTAGGGAGTGGGAAATTGTCATTGCCTGTCGACGACACCTTGTCGCTGCCGGTAATCCTGGCGTGGCTGCGCGCCAACTGGGGCAAGATGGTCCTCGGGGGCGTGGTGCTGGCGGTGCTCGTCCTGCCGGTCGCCCTGCTGAAGTCCAAGACCTACGAAGCGACCGCCACCCTGCTGGTGTTTCCCCCTACGTTCAAAGATTCCGGGAGCGACGCGGACAGCATCGCCGAGATGATGCCGCGCACCCTGCCCATGGAGGCCTATAAAGCCCTGGCCCTGGCTCCCTCGGTGCTCGACGAAGTAATCCGCCGCGTTCCCCTCGAGAACACGGGGGTTCGGGCCCTGCGCAACCGGCTGGAAGTGGAGCTGGTGCAGCGCGGCAGCCGAAGCGCCCAGGGCATCACCTACACCCAGGCCCTCATGCTGCACGCCACGGGAAACAAGCCGGAACTGGCCGCCCAGACCGCTCAGACCTGGGCGGAAGTCTTCAAAGAGCAGATGGACGGCGTCGCCACCAAGGGCGTGAGCGAGACCTTCGCCCTCCTCGACGCGCTCCACGAGAATACCCGCGGCGAGCTCGAACAGGCCGACCTGGCCCTCGCCGAGCATCGCAAGGCCTGGAACCTCGAACTCATCCAGGCCCAGATCGACGCCAAGCAGAAAGAACTGACGGAATTCGAGGGCAGCCTGAAGCAGACGGAAGTCAAGCTCGCCGCCGGCGAGGTCAAGCTCGCCGCCCTCGAGGCGGAACTGGCCCAGGAGCCTCAAAAACTCGTCTATTTCCGCGCGCCTTCCGACGACGCCTACTGGATCACGGCCCTCGGGAACGGCGGCAAAGGCAAGGTGGAGCCCGACGACGGCCTTCGCACCGAAGAGCCCAACCCGACCTATGTGGCGCTCCGCAGCCAGGTTATCGAGGCCCGGGAGAACCTCGAGGGCCTCAAAGCCGAGAAAGGCGCCATTCTCCTCAAGCTCGAGGAGCTCAACCAGGAAATCCGCGACCTCACGGCCCTCCACGCCGACCAGACCGTCGAGCGGGAGAAGCTCACCCGCGAATCCGAGAGTCTGAAATCCAGCTACGCCACGGTCCGGGCCGAATACGAGAAGGGGCTCATGGCCGACCGTACCCAGGCCAGCGACATCGTCATCGCCGGCAGGGCCGTGGCTCCCGACGCGCCCAGCAGCCCCGGCAACGTCAAGGTCGTACTCGTCGCCGCCGTCCTCGGGACCCTTCTGACCGGCGGCTTCCTGTTGTTGCGAGACATCAGCGAGATGGTGCCCGTCGAGAGCGTCGCCGGAAACGGCCTCGGCGCCATCCTCGCCCGGACCCGGTTGGACGCGCCCGCGGTGGACGGTTCCGCCGGCGCCGCCGAAGACGAGAAAGAGACCGCCCGGCCCGGCTAGACGGCCCGGACGCTGCGGCGACCGCTCCGTGTGTCATCGAAAGGGCGGCCCGGAGCGTTGCAGAAGACAGTGTCATCCCCTGGGGAAGATTCGGAACACATCAAGTGGAGCATAGGGAAAGCATGAGCAAGGCACGTTACCCCCATCGACTGAAAGACCTGGGAGCCTTCGCGGCGGCTCTCGCCCTCGCGACCTTCGTCGCCGCCTGCGGCCCCCAAGACACGACGACGTCCCCCACCGACGAAACCTCCACCGACACCGCCGACGCCGGCTGGACGGTGACGCCCGTAGCGCCCGAACCCAGCGAGGCGGAGGCGCCGGTACAAGTCACTTCCGAATCGACTGAATCCAAGAGGAACGACTCGAAGACATCGGATGAGCGTTGGCTCGAGTGGTTTGCGGCGCGGGAGAAGCTCCGGGCGGCCGAGGAGCCCGATGCGGATGAAGAAGCGGCTCTTGAGAAGACAGAGAAGGAGCTTGCCGAGAACCACCCGCCGCAAGACATCACGGATGCTCTTCAGCTTGTGGCGTTTCACTGGGATATGACCGGCGCGGCCGAGCCGGCGGACGGCACGAACGCGGAATTCCAAGTTTCGTGGCTGTTCCGCAAGACCGCCGAAATCTCGGTTGAGCCGGATCATCGGATTGAGCTTATCGTGCGCGGCACTCCCGACAAGGATCACCAGCACCTCCTGGCGACCGAGTCTGAGCCCGATCGAAGCCGATTTTCTCTTCAATACACGGTTACCGGGAATCTCAAGTCCACGGAGCCGGGGGAATACTTCCTCATCACAAAGAAAACCGTGCTGCCGGCCGTGCCTTACGACATGGAGACCTTCCTGGTGGAACAAGCTCAGCAGGAAGACGGCAGCTGGAAGTGGGTTGCGGCTTTCGGAGAGCGGATCGATCTGGGGTGGCGCGCCGACGCGGAGGACTGAGATCAACGCTCAGGTCTACGGGGATTGGCCTTGGTTCTTAATCCCTCAGTCGGCTTTCCCATTCAGTAAGGTGGCGTCTGAAGGGAAACGAAGTGCCTCAGTGCCGCAGCGTCCGGAGAAATTTGTGGGGAGGGTGCCCCGCTCGTGACAGCCGCATACAGAGATGAGTAGTGGATTCCGCGCAGGCCGCGGGGGGGGCGCGCCGCTGTCGCATGCGTGACACAGACAACGCGGCAGTTTAGACGGCAGCTTCCCCGAAACCTGATATTCCAGGTAGTCTCATTCGCAACGCAGGTGGGCGTCGGCATTTGGCTGGTGCCCTACCTCGTGCGGCACCTCGGCACGGCGGCCTATGGGCTCATCCCTATCGCGGGAATGCTGACTCAGTACGTCGGACTGATCTCGCAGAGCATATCGAGCGCGGTGAGCCGGTTTCTGACCATTGCGCTTCAACGAGACGACGCCGACGAGGCCAACCGGATCTTCAGCACAGCCTTCTTCTCCTATCTGTGCATCGGGCTGCTCCAAATCCCGCTGTTCGGTCTGATCATCTATCTGGCCGACCGAATCATATCCATCCCCGAAGAACTGTTCCGCGACGCCATCACGCTGCTCGTATGCAGCGCCGCAGCCTTCGTGGTGAATCTCGTCAGCAGCGTGTTCGGCGTGCCCGCATACGCGTTCAATCGTCTTGATATATCGCGTTCCATCGACATCGCACGGCAGCTTATCCGCCTCCTGGGTGTGGTAAGCCTCTTCACACTGCTCGGTCCCACGCTTCGATACGTTGGCTACGTGGATCTCGCCATAGCCGTGATCCTGTGTCCGGTTCAGCTCGTCATTGCAGGGCGATTGGCCCCCCGGCTGCGGCTCAGACTTCGACACTACGATTGGGGAAAGATCCGCAGCCTTACGACCATGGGCGGCTGGCTGCTGGTGAACAACGTGGGGACCTTGCTCTTTCTCCGCATGGATGTGTGGGTCTGCAATCGCTTCATCGGCCCCGAGACAGCCGGCGAATATGCGGCCGTGCTCCAGTGGCCCACCCTGATTCGCCATGGCGGAGCCATCATAGCCGCGGTAACCGCCCCGATGATCGTGATTTACTACGCAAAATCTGAGATGGAACAACTTATCCGCCTCAGCCGGATTTCCGTGAGACTGCTCTCTCTATTGCTCACGGTTCCTATCGCCGTAATGTGCGTATTCAGCGCGCCGCTTCTGCGCCTGTGGCTGGGCGAATCGTACACCCACCTGGCGCCGCTCATGGTCGTCATGCTCTGCCATCTGGCGAGCAATGTTGGCATCGTTCCGTTGTTCAACATCCATGTAGCCATGAATAAGGTGCGTGTGCCGGCGGTGGTTACACTGGTGATGGGGGGCTTCAACCTCGCGCTCGCCGTGACAGCGGCGGCGTACCTGGGTTGGGGTGCCATGGGGGTTGCGGTTGCGGGCGCGGCGGTCCTGTCAGCCAAGAACGCGATCTGGACGCCGCTGTATACGGCACGGATACTGAAAGTGAGGTGGCACACGTTTTTCAAGCCGTATGCGGGCGCTGCCGGTTTGATGGTGGGTTTTCTTGCCTTGGGCTATCTTCTGACCCGCATGACTACTCCTGAATCCTGGGTAGCGCTAGCGGCTACCGCCGTCGGCATGACCGTCGTCGGGTTCGCGGTTGTCGTGTTCATTCTGCCGAGCGGCGACCGGCAAGCGGCGATGAAACTGGCGCTGGCTCCGCTGAGACCGAAGGGAACCGGCTGCGCGCACGGTGATATGGCATGACCGAAGACATTTTCTCGGAGGTGGTAAACAGAGGCCTCTGCATTGGATGCGGGGCCTGCGCGTCGGTCCAGAACGAAGCCTTGCGGATGGTATGGAACGACGAAGGGTTCCTTGAACCTGCCCGAAACGAGGACTTTGTCGGTTCCCTGGATCAAAAAACCTTGGCCGTGTGCCCGTTCTACGACGATGGGCGAGATGAAGACTGGCTTTCAGAACGGCTATTTGGAGGCGCCCTTGAAACGAAACGGGATAGATACATCGGTCGCTATCTCGGTTGCTTCATCGGCCATTGCACCGATGACAGCGTTCGGTCGAACGCTACCTCGGGGGGGATTATTGGATGGACAATTCGAGCGCTGTTGAAAGCCAACCACGTCCAGCGAGTTGTCGCGCTCGGCTATGGCAGTGAACCGGACCGGCTGTTTGACTTCAAAGTATTCCGTTCGATTGGCGAGCTAGACCGCCCCATGAAGTCACGCTATTACCCCACCGAGTTCTCGGCAGCGGTGCGGAGCATTATTGCGGAGCCCGGAAGCACGGCATTCGTAGGGCT
>CAYVOE010000045.1:13555-18413 GCA_964452795.1 uncultured Nitrospiraceae bacterium | reverse complement strand
CACAGGAGGGCCGCTCCTCGCAATGACGGGTGGAGGAAAGCTCACCGTCCCCTTCCGGCGCAGTCCTCGTAGCCCTACGACGGGTGGGGCGGATGTCGATGCCGCAACGCTCCCGTCCAATGGTTGGCCTGTATCGCTGCGTAGGTATCTCTTTCGGGAAAAGGAACGGTGGGTTGCCGCGCAGGTCCTACTCCGACGAGGGCTTCAACGACCGGTTGAGCCGGTACACAAACGCCAAGACCTCCGCGACGGCGCGGTAGAGCGACTCGGGAATCTCCGCATCCACCTCGAGCTTGGCCAGGACCTCGACGAGGTCGGGATCCTCGTGGACGTGGATCTTGTGTTCCCGGGCCAGCTCGAGGATCCGCTCCGCCAAGAGGCCGGAACCCTTCGCCACGACGCGCGGCGCGGCCTCGCTCTCCGCTCGGTACCGCAACGCCACCGCCCGGCGCCGGGTCGGCTTCGGCTCGGCCCCGTCGCTCATGTCTGCAGGTCCACGCCCGCGAGGCGACCCATCAACGAGACCGTCTCGCGGAACCGGTCGCCGTCCCACGGCAAGACGCGCACCTCCGCCCCGGAATGGCCCGACGACTTCAACATCTCTTCGAGCTCCGACCCGGCCGCGGCCAGGATCTCCACGCTCTCCGGGCGGGCGACGCGGAAGGTACACCGGCAGGTCTTGCCGGCCAAGGTGACCGTAACCCACAGGTCCCCCAGCACCGTGGTCGACAGGTCGAGGGCCGCTTCGGCATGGTGCGCGTCTATCCCCTTCCCGCCGTCGCGGCCCCAGAAATGGACGTAGGCATGGCGTATCGGGGCCTCGGCCGAAAAGGGCAGCTCCACAAACAGATACGGCAAATCCCGACTCCGCAGGTTCTGCGTATCCCGGGCGGCCAGCTTGTCCAGGAACCCGTCGGCCGCCTCACGAAAGGCCTCGAGCCGGTCCGTCGTGCGGAGAAACTCGACGAGCCCCTCGTCTTCCCGCAGCCGTCCCAGGATGCCGCTCAGCTCCGAGGTCAGGGCACGGGCGCCCTCTTCCCCTCCGGCGCGGAGCATCCCCGCCAGCCGCGCCTCCGCGCTTCGTCCGGACTCACGGCCGACCCGGCGCAGCACCTTCGCAATATCCCCCTCGTCCCGCACCAGGAACTGTCCGACCCGCGCAGCGAACTCCTCGGCCCGCGCGGTCGGCAACGCCCCGGCGCGAGCCGCCTCTTGAAGCAGCGCCACGAGAAACTCGAGGTCCCTCCCGGCCGGCGCCCGGGCCGCGAAGAGAGAGAAAAGGCTCCGCAAGGCGCCCGGCTTGTTCGCCAGGACGGCGGGCACGGCGCGGGCCGCGTCTCCGCGCGGATCGGATAGCCCCAGGGAACGCAGGGTATCGGCTACGAGATTCGACACGGCCCGGGCTGCCGGGGCAGACGCCGGTTCGGGCATGATCCGCAAACGAAGGCTCCCCCCCTCACCCTTCGCCACCTCGACAGAGACCCTCTGACCTGCGGCGAGCCCCGTCGCGGCGTCCAGAGGCACGCGGACTCCCCCCACCTCCAGATGCAGACCGGAACCGTCGCCCCGAACGACGCCGCCCATGGTGCGTCCCACCGCCAGCGCCGCCGAATTGGTC
Organism: uncultured Nitrospiraceae bacterium; assembly: GCA_964452795.1. Lineage (GTDB taxonomy): Bacteria > Hydrogenedentota > Hydrogenedentia > Hydrogenedentales > SLHB01 > CAYVOE01. The sequence continues at coordinate 16,795 of CAYVOE010000045.1, read as the reverse complement.
GACGTCGACGGCACGCCCACGGTCAGGGGCCGCAAAGCCGGAGGCACGGCCACGTCAGCGATCCCCGCTTCGCAGGTTCAGGATGAGCCGGACTTCGCCCTTGCCGATGCCCAGCTCCTGGGCGATCTGCGAGACGTTCATCCCCGCCTTGTGGTAACTCAGAACGCGCGCCTGGATCGACGGCGACAGGGCCTTGCCGTTTCCCGCGGGCTCCGGCGGCGGCGCCGTCGTCGATCCCCCCCCCAAATCCAGCAACGCCCGAAAGGCCTCCCGGTCGCCCACCGGATCGTCCGGTTCAATCGGCAGCTCTTCCGCGAGCGATTCCTCTTCGTCTTCCAGCGGCTCCGTACCAAAATCGAAGCCCACCCAGTTGTCGATGAGGTCGGAAGGATCGGGCTCCTCCGGAGGGGCCGCCACGACCCGAAGCGGCGGGACCGGCTCTTCGGAAGCGGGAGGGGAAGGCGCGGGGGGCCCGTCCGGCTTGCGTCCCCGGATCGCGGCCGCTTCCGCACGAAGTGCGGCCAGCTCGGCCCGCATTTCCTCGAGCTCTTCCCCCAGCTTCCGCCGGGTTTCGCGAAGGGCCTCCAGATTCTGCAGGGCCGTCTCCGCGGCCTGGCGTATCACCGCCACCTTGCGGTCGAGGCTGGCGTTGAACTCGCGGGCCAGATCCTTCTGCTGCTGAAGGACGTCCCGCAGGGTCTGAAACAGGATCATCATGTTGGCCAGATCGGCCCCCGGACTCCGGTCGGTTGGCTGGGACGACGAGGACGGAGGAGCCGCCATGCGCGACGCCTTCCACGCCGCGTACAGCACGGCCCCCACGAGGAGAGCGGTCAGGATCAGGGTGAGCGCGGGGCCAGGCAGGGCGGAGAGCGTTTCGGCGGCGCCGTTCACGGGCCGATCCCACGGCGCCGCACGGGCTGGCCAAAGGCGCCTTCAACGGGCGCGGCGGCCCTCGGCCTTCCCCCGGCCTGAGCCCCTTGGAACGAGCGCCTGGTCGTGTTCATCGCTGGGATCCTGTGCGCGGGCGGACATCGGTCCGGCTTTCCGGCGGCCTCAGACGCTGATGTCGATCCGATGCCCTTCGTCGTCCTCGACGACCCGCGGTTTTTCGTCCGGGTCGTAGAAGGTCCGTGAGGCCTTGTCGGAATCGGAGTCGTCGGACCGGCCGCGGCGGCGCTTGCGGTCCTCCGGGGCGCTATCGACCTCCGCCCGCTCCGGCTGGACCGTCTCGTGGACCTGGGTCTCGACGCGGACCTGCTCTTCCTGCTGATGGGCCGAGGCCCGCTGCTGCGCCGCCAGCGACGCCCGCTCCGTGATCTGGCGGACCCGTTCCGCTGCCGTGACGCGCATCAGTTCCGACGGAAGATCGACGGGTTGCGGCATCACACACCCCCTTGCATCACCATCCGCAATCGCTTCATGGCGCTGCTGTGGATCTGGCACACGCGCGATTCCGACACGGACAGAACCGCGCCGATTTCTTTCAGCGTCAGTTCCTCGTAATAATACAGGTTGAGCACCTTCTGCTGCTGATCGGGCAGCTTCAATATGGCCTGGAACAGCATCTCCTGCCGTTCCCGCTTCTCGGCGGCCTTGATGGGGCTCGGGGCTTCCCTATCGCTCGTGACGTCGATCTTGCGCGCTTCCGCGTTGTCTTCCGAGGGCAGGTAGTCGTCCAGACACAGGATCTGGGCGGTTTGAAGCTGGGCCATGACGTCGTCCACGTGCTCGGCCGTGGTGCCGATGTCCTCCGCAATATCCTCCGAAGTAGGCTCCCGCCCCTTCTCGTGGCGCAGCTTCTCGCGGGAGGCGCCGATCTTGCGCGCGATGGCCCGCAGCGAGCGCGGCGCCCAGTCCAGTGACCGGATCTGGTCGATGATCGCGCCGCGAACCCGTATCGAAGCGTAGGTCGAGAATTTGATCTGCTGCCGGTGATCGTATTTCTCGACCGCGTCGATAAGCCCCAGGACGCCCCAGCCGATCAGGTCGTCCATATCAATGCTCGAAGGCACGTGGATGGCCATGCGCCCCGCGATGTACTTCACGATGCGCATGTAGCGCACGATCAGCTCCTCGCGGGCCAAAGCGTCCCCGTGCTCCTTGAGCCGGATCCAGAGTTCCTTCTCGTCGATGATTTCCTTTAGCTCTTTCAAATCAGGCTCTCGATGCGCTCGCGCTGACTCACGATCTCGGTGATGCGCAGGCCGAATTTCTCATCCACCACGACCACATCGCCGCGGGCGATGAGCTTGTCGTTCACGAGCAGCTCGACGGGTTCGTCCAGGGTGCGCCCCACCTCGATAATCGACCCCGGCCCCAGTCCCAGGATCTCCCCGATGGGCAGTTCCACCCGTCCCAGCCGGGCCCGAACCACCAACCGGATGTCGAGGATCATGTCAAGGTTACCGGCGCCGCTGGCGCCTTTCGCGGATCCGTCCGCCTGTGCCATGAAAGGCTCCTTGTCCGAAGAGAACTCCGGGAAAACCGCACGTGCCTCTTCCCTTGGGGAAAGAGGTTCCGGGTGCGGTGCCGGTTCGGGCTCCTCCGCTTCCACCCCCAGCAGGTCGTCGGTCACCAGCAGGAGGGCTTCGCCGTCGAGCTCCGGGGGCGCCGAGAATTGAACCGCCACCCGCCGGGTGCCCGGCGACGGCAATGCGCGAAGGCGCTGCACCGACCGGGGCCCGCCGAGGAACACCTGGAGGTCTTCAAGGACCGCCGTGCTTCCCCGCAACACCCCCAGGCGCTCGAGCCCCCCGCCCACGGCATGGGTGCCCAGTTCGCGCAGCGTCGCCAGATCGTGCTCCGCCAGCCGGTCCGTGGCCTTGTCGCTATTGCCGAACACCAGCCCGGCCATGCGCAGCGCGTCCTTCAGCGTCAGGAGCACCGCAACCGCGCCCCCGCCCTTCGCGGTTCCTTCCATTACGATGGGGTAGCGCGACTGCAGGTCGTCCAGCCCTTCGGGCTTCCACGGCTCCGCGGAATCGAGGCGGTGGGAAATGGCCAGAGAAAGCAGCGGATCGAGGACCTCGAAAAAGCCCTCGGCGAACGCCTCAAGCGCTCGGTTGACTCCGCTCTCGTTCACGACCCACCTCCGCCTTCTTGTTTCTAGTCTCGCACCAGGTGCGTGATCTGTACCGCCCGCTGTTCACCCCGCCGCCCCGTCTGGGCGCGGAACCGCATGATGCCGCCCACATCCACCGCCACAGCTGCCGCGCCACGCTCGATAGCTCGTACGTC
>CAYVOE010000045.1:3940-13545 GCA_964452795.1 uncultured Nitrospiraceae bacterium | reverse complement strand
CACCGGGTCCTTCGTGTCCGCGTCCAGTTGAATAATGTCCCCGACCTGGAGCCGTGCGATCTCGTCCAGGGGCAGCACCGCCTCGCCCAGCACCGCGTCCACCGGCACCTTGACCTTGTACAGGGTCCGGCCGATGTGCTCCCGCGTACGCGCGGCCATGGCGGGCGTCATCCGCCGCCGGTAATGGGCCTGCTGCGAAATCTGGTCGAGTATCGGATTGACCACAAGCAGCGGGATGCAGATGTTGACCGCGCCGCTCACGTCGCCGATGTGCATCTCGTACCCCACCAGGATGATCATCTCGCTGCCGGCCACGATCTGCACGATGAGCGGATCGCTTTCCTGCTGCACCACGCTCATCCGAAACTCCACGAGCTGTTCCCACGAGCGCTTCCAGCAGTCGAGCATGATCAGGATCAGGCGGTGCAGGATCCGGTTCTCGATCTCCGTCAGCTCCCGCACCTGGGGCGTCGTCAACCCCTTCCCGCCCAAAAGGCGATCCACGATGGGAAACACCATGGTCGGGCTCATCTCCAGAATCGCGCTGCCCTCCAGCGGCGCCATGTTGATGATGGCCAGCGACGTGGGACGCGAAACGGAAAGCACGAACTCGTCGTACGTGAGCTGATCGATGGATACCAGGTCGATCCGCACCACGCTGCGCAGGAACGGCGGCAGGGCAATGCTCATCTCGCGGGCGAAGGCCTCGAAGAGGCTCTGAAGCCCCTTCAACTGCTCCTTGGACACCCGCTCGGGGCGGCGGAAGTCGTACGCGCTGGGCCGGGATCGGTCGTCTTCCTCCTCCGGACCCGTCGCGGCGGCGATCTCGCCCTTGGATACGGCGCTCAGGAGGAGATCGACTTCATCCTGACTGAGAATATCCGCCATAGGTCTGCCCCTGTACTTGCGTTAGCTATGCCCCTGCACCCGAGCGGAGTATAACACAGAGACGCAGACTACGCAATTTGCGTTACCCCGAGACATTCAGTTTAACCCGATTACGCCGAAACTTAAGGTATTGAAACGTGCCTGGGGGTCAAGCCTTGTCTCGCCGGTACTGCGAGAATAGGCAGAAAGACCCGCGTATGTCAATATATAGGGTTTTCATCTCGCCTCTTGCATACATCTAGTATTAGTGTTAGGATCACCGCCGATATCTTGTGGTCTAACCATGATCACAGGCAGTGGGGTCCTACATATTGTGGTTGCCGGAATCGCGGGGTCCCGTTCCATGCAATCACCCCGGGCAAGGGAGGCCGAATGAAAACTCGCAGCGTGCTGGTCCGGTTTCCGGGTTATCCCCTCGCCATGGAGAATCTGCTCCCGGACGCGGCGCTCGCTTCCTGGGCGGCCGCCCTGACGGATCTGGGACACCAGACCTGCGTGGACGACTGGGGCACCCTGGAAACCATGGATCGGCTGTATCCCAAAGACGGCCGAGACGCGCTGCGGCCCATGGCCGATTTGCTTTCGCAGGAAGGCCCTCTCCCGCCTATGGGTGCGCTCCTGGCGTACTGGCAGTCGCGGCAGATGGATCGGGCCTTCCGCGCACGCCTCGACGAGGTCTGTGAGGAAGTCGCCCGCAGCCTCACCGCCATACGGAGTCTGGATTTCGTGGTTCTCAAGGCCGACACGGCGGACGACGCGACGGCCCTCCACCGGATCGCGGACCGCCTGCGCGGCCTCAATCCGGCCCTGCGCATCTTCGCCGCGGGCCTGTTCGTCAATTCCTTTGCCGAAGCCCTCCTCGAGGCGGTGCCGGCTATCGACGCTTGCTGCGTCGGCGACGTGGAGCGGAGCCTCGTTCGCCTGGCCGAATGGCTGCGCCGGCCGGACGAATGGTCCCACATCCACAATCTCGCGCTTCGCGGACCCCAGGGCGCCTATCGGACCGCGCTTCGCGTCGAGCACAACCTCGACGAGTTGCCGGCCCCGGCCTACGATCCCGAGATCTATCCGTCCCTCGCGACCGACGAGAAGCTGCGGCTCTTCACCATCGAAGACAGCCGCGGCCGAACCTACGAGACCCACAGCACGCCGTCCGGGCAGGTCCCGCTGCGGATGAAGTCCGCCACGGCGGTCTGCAACGAAGTCTGGCGCCTCGGCACCCTCTACGGGGCCCGGGCCTTTCACTTCTCCGGAACGGGATCGCCCCGGCGCCACGTGCTCGAGGTGGCCCAGGGACTGCTGGCCCGGGGTCTCGCCGTGGTCTACAGCCGCTCCGGCCGCCTCGACGGGGTTCGGGGACTTGACTTCGCCGCCCTCGAAGCCTCGGGCTGTCGGGCCCTCGAATTCCGGGTGAACAGCGGCAGCCAGCGCCTGCTCGAGGATTTCTACGGCGACCGCCACGGCGTTTCGGAGACGGAGGAGGTGCTCCGGGCGTGCAAGGCGGCGGGAATCTTCACGGCGACCCGCTTCGTCTACCCCTGCCCCGCCGACGACCACCACACGGCGGCGGAGACCCTTCGACTGGCCGCCCGAACCCGTCCCGACGCCATCCGCATCGAGTTGCCCGAGGTGCTGCCGGGCTCGCGCTGGTACGCCGAACCCTCGACCTTCGGCTTCACCCTCGACCGAAGCCGGTACTTTGACCGCATACTCAAGGGCCGCACCCGTTTTCCGCTGCCCGCCCACCGCTGGACGACCCTCCCCTATCGCATGGGCCGCATGCCCGGAAGCGAGGTAATTCGACGCCAGGAAGACATCCTACTTGCATTAGGGTCGTCATGTGCGCTACTCTACTATTCCGAAGCAACCGCGCTGTGGGCTCGGATGCTAGGGTACTCCGGTCGGGAGCGGGACTTTCACGCACAAAGCAAGCGCTATCTGCTGGAGGGGGATCTGGCAGGCATTGGGGAGTTGGTCGGCGAGTTCAACCGCCTGGCAAGCGCGCCGACCCGGGCGGTCGGGCTGCGGCCGTTCACTCCTTTCCGGGCGGCGGTAGGGAATTGAGTGGATGGGACATAACGGGGTGGCCATTACAGGCCTCGGCGTCCTGGCCTGCAACGGATTGGGCCGGGAAGCCTTCTGGGAGGCCTTGAAGGCGGGGCGATCGGGCATACGACGCGTCGAACGATTCGATGCCTCGGAGTTTCCCTGTCAAATCGCGGGCGAACTCTGGGATTTCAACCCTGAAGATTTCATGAAGAAGAGCGATGTCAAGCACTGGCATCGCCATGTCCACCAGGCCGTGGCCGGCTCTTCCCTGGCGGTAAAGGATTCCGATCTCGACAAGGCCGCGTACGAGCCGGACCGAATCGCCAGCGGCGTCGGCACGAGCATCGGCAGCCCCGACGAGGCCTACGACTCCTACATGAAGGCCTACGAGACCCAGGGCTACCGCAAAGTCAGCCGACTGGCGTCCTCCGCCTTTTCGGGCCACTCGGCCACCGTCCACGTGAGCATCGACTTCGGCCTGCGCGGCCCGGCCATCACCATCTCGAGCGGCTGCGCCACCGGGCTCGACGTGCTCGCGTGGGGCGTGGAGCAATTGCGGACGGGACGGGCCGACGCCGCCGTCGTGGGCGCCACCGAGTCGCCCCTCTTCCCCCTGTCCTTCGCCTCCGCGTGTTCCCTGGGGATCCTGTCGAAATACAACGACGAGCCCGAAAAAGCCATGCGCCCCTTCGATCGAGGCCGAACGGGGATCGTCCTCGCCGAAGGCTGCGTGATGCTGGTGCTCGAACGGGCCGAAGCGGCGCGGGCCCGCGGCGCCCGAATCTACGGGTACGTGGCGGGATTCGGTTCCGCCGCCGACGCCGCCAACCCCCTGATCCTCGACAAGACCGGCGCGGCCCTCAGCCGGGCCATCCAGTCAGCCCTGCGCGATGCCGGCGTGTCGCCGAACGATATCGACCACATCCAGGCCCACGGGGTCTCCCTCGAAATGTATGACCACTGCGAGACCAACGCGTACAAGCGCGTCTTCGGCCGCGGGGCCTACCGCATCCCCATCAGCGCGGTCAAGTCGATGACGGGCCAGGCCTACGCCGCCGGAGGCCTCCTCGGCGTGGCCTCCGCCCTGCTGCCCATGAACGAGGGGGTTGTGCCCCCCACCATCAACCTCGAAGACCCGGATCCGTTGTGCGACCTGGACTACGTGCCTCAGCAGGCGCGCCGCAACGATGTCCGGACGGCCCTGGTGACATCCATCAGTTTTGGGGGAACGCACAGCGCGGTCGTACTCCGTCAGGAGGGATGATGAGCCTAGCCTTCCCATCGGCACTGCTGCTGCTCTCCGCGGCGCTTTGCTGCCTGTTGGGAGTGGGGGTGATCCTCCGCAACCCCCACAAGCGCACCCACCGCGCCTTCGGCGTCCTCACCCTGAACCTCGCCCTATGGGCGCTGGGCGTGTTTCTCATCATTCACTCCCACGAAGCCGCCCGGGCCCGGTTCTGGGTGATCGCCACCTTCATCGTGGCGGCCCCCCTGCCGGCCAACTACTACCGGTTCATCTGCCTCTTTCCCCGGCAACGCTTCGAAGGCGTCCGGGGACTACAGGTATACCTATACGCCTCGGCGCTGGTGGTGTCCGTCCTGGCCCTGGTCCGGACCGATCTCTACCTCACGGCGGTGACCGTTCACGAAATCAACCCGCCCGAGGTGGAATACGGGCCCATCTTCCAGCTCTTCGGCCTCAGCGTCGTCCTGTCCATGCTGTTCACCTTCGTGAACCTGTTCCGGAAGCTGAGGACCACCCAGGGTGTGGAGCGCCGCCAGGTCGAGCACGTCCTCCTGGGCATCTTCGTGTCGACCATGCTCACGCTGGCGACCAACATCCTGGCGCCCATCCTCGAGATCAGCAGCTACGAGGCCTACGGGCCCATCTTCACCGTCATCATGATGCTGATCTTCGCCCACGCCATGGTGCGGTACCACCTCCTCGACATCTGGCTCATCTTCTCCCGGACCACCGTGTACGCCGTGGTGACCGGCCTGGTGGTGCTGATCTTCGTCATGTCCGTGGGCCTCGTCCACTGGTTGCTGAACGACGGCGACACCGAGGCCAAGCGCATCGGTTCCACCATTCTGGCCGCCCTGTTGATCACCCTGGTCCTCCAGCCGATAAAGGAACGGGTACAGTCGGTCTTCGAAAACGCCCTCTTGAAGCGGCGTTACGACGTGAACCGCCTGCTGGCGCGAATCTCGCAGAACGCCGCCGAGATGGTCCGATTCGACGAGCTGTTGCGCACCGTGGCCGCCGACATCCAGCAGACGGTGGGGGTCCAGCTCTTTCGGGTGTTGCTGGTGGACGAAAAGGAGCCTTCCGTGCTCGTTGTTGAACACTCTTCACAACCCGGCGAACAAGGTCAGAAACTATACAACCACGCCGCGCTGCTCCAGCACATGCGCCGGGAAATGAGCCCCCTGGTGCTCGAAAAGATGATCCACGACCTGCCCTCCCCTTCTCACACGCAGATCGTGAAGCACCTGGCCGAGCTCGATGCGTACCTGTGCGTGCCGCTCAAGACGTCTTCAGGCCTCGTGGGAATGCTCACCCTGGGGCAGAAAACCTCCCGCGACATCTACTCCACCGACGACCTGGTGGTGTTCACCGCCCTGGCAGGTCCCCTGGGAACGGCCATCGAAAACGCCCGGCTCTACCGCAAGCTCGAGGAGGTCAACCTCCACCGCGCTCGGATCCTCAGCCACATGCGGGGCGCCGTGATCGCCGTCGATACGGACGGCCGAATCACCACGCTGAACCAGGCCGCCAAGGACCTCCTCGGCCCCGTCCAACTGGGCGACCACTACGACCGCCTGGTCCCGGAGATCGCCGAAATGCTCCGGACCGCCCTCCACGATCAACGGGCCATCAACGATTTCGAGATGGTCATGCCCGGGCCCGACGGCGAATCCATCTCCATTGTGGTCTCGTCGTCGTGCCTCAAGACGGCCAACAACGACACCGTGGGCGCCATGGCCATGATTTACGACCTTACCGCCATCAAACGGCTCGAGCAGAACGTGCAGCGGGCCGACCGGCTCTCGTCGCTGGGCACCCTCGCCGCCGGCATGGCTCACGAGATCAAGAACCCCCTGGTCTCCATCAAGACCTTTACCCAGCTCCTCCTGAGCCGCTACGACGACCCCGATTTCCGGGCCACCTTCTCCGAAATCGTGCCCCACGAAGTCGAGCGCATCGATTCCATCGTCCTGCGCCTCCTGGACTTCGCGCGGCCCAAGCCGCCCCGGTTCGAGTTCCACAACCTGCGCACCGTCGTCGAAGACGTGCTCGCCCTGGTGGACAACGAACTCCGAAAAGGCTGTGTCACGGTCCGGAAGGAGTTTCCGGAGGAGTACATCGAGATCCGGGGCGACGAGCAGCAACTGCACCAGGTCTTTCTCAACCTTGTCCTGAACGCCCTCGACGCCCTGCGCGAGACCGAGGGCGGAAACCTGACGGTGCGCGTCGACTACGACCGCGCCCACCTGCGCCCCAACGGGCAGCTTCCCTTCCAGGAGACCGACGTGGTTCGCGTCTCCTTCTCCGACTCGGGATGCGGCATGTCTTCCGAAAACCTGCAGCGCATCTTCACCCCTTTCTTCACCACCAAACCGAACGGCAGCGGGCTGGGCCTTTCGGTGGTACACGGCATCATTACCGAGCATGGAGGCGAGATCGACGTGGACAGCGTACCCGGCGAAGGTACGACGTTCACCGTTACGCTGCCCCTGTCGCGTAGTGCCAGCTCTGTGGAGGACGTATAGAATCATGAACGTACTGCTGGCATTGGCGGAAGACCGGGCCATCCGGGAATCCCTGCGGGCTGCCTTGCCCGAGACCGACCTGCTCCTCTTCGAACCGGGGCTGGCGGAGGGGCTCCGGCAACTCATCTCACTCAAGCCGGACGCCGTGCTGGTCGACGACGGGCCTCACCTCGGCGCTTCCGCCGTGGCCCGACTGCGCGCCACGGCGCCGTCGGTGCCCCTCATCGCCCTGTCGGACCGAGGCGACCCGACCGTCCTGGCCGGGTTTACCCTGGCCGGCGCCCGGGCCGTGCTCGCCAAACCTTTCGAGTGCGAGGAGCTCCGCCGCGTCGTGGCCGATGCGATGCGCCCGCCCGAGCCCGCGGCGCCTCCGCCCAGCCTCCGCGAGGCCAATACGGGCCACAACGGCCGCGTGACCCAGCACCAGACGGCGCTCCGGTGGCTGGGGCGCATCGCCTCCCAGATCCGCGATCCCCTGCGCATCGGCCAGAGCCTCGTGGACGCCGTGAGCGACGTCTTCGACGCGGTGCGCTGCGCCGTGCTGATGGAAAGCGGCGGCGCCGTGCGCATCGTGGCCAGTTCCGGCATTGCCCCCCGCGTCTCGGAAGGCGTCCACCTCGAGTTCGATTCCGGCCTGATGCGGGCCTTCGAAGAAAACGCAGGCGTGTTCGACCGATCGTCGAGCCGAAACGAGCGGGCCGTCCGGGAAATGCAGGTGCTCGGCGGACGTCTCGCCGTGCCCCTCCTCTCGAACGGCCGCGTCTGCGGCGCCATCGCCATCGGCGAAAAGGCCTCGGGCCTCGAATACACCCAGGACGAACGGGAACTCCTCGCGTCCCTGGCCCGATGCGCCTCGGTCTCCCTCGAGAACGCGCGCCTCTACGACACGCTTTCGCAGGAACAGAGCCGCGTGGACACCATCCTCTCGGGGGTGACGGCGGGCGTGGTGGTGGTCGGACCCGACCGGTCCATCTCACTCATGAACAAGAGCGCGGAACGGATCCTGCAGGTCCGGGCCGCGGACCTCGTGGGCCGGAGCGTCCAGAAGCTGGGCTCGGCCTTTGCCGACATAGCCCTGCGCGCCCTCGAAGAGGGCAAGCCGCGGTTGCGCCAGGAAATCCGCGACGCCGCCATCGACGCCCGGCTGGGACTCAGCGCCACCCCCCTGGGCCGCGAAGGCGTGGTGGTGATCTTCTCGAAGCTGCCCGACGAGCCCGCCCACATCGAAGACGTGGCCTACAGCCCCTTCTGGGAATACCTGGCGTCGCGCGTGGCCCAGGAGATCAAGAATCCCATGGTGGCCGTCAACACCTTTGCCCAACTCCTGCCCAAGAAATACGACTCCCCCGACTTCCGGGATGCCTTCGGCGAGGTCGTACAGAAGGAAGTTTCGCGCATCAACAACGTGGTCGAGACCCTCTTCGAATTCGCCCGCCATCCTCGGCTGGCCCCCGAACGACGAGACGTCAACGAGACCGTCAAGTGCGTGTTGCGCTCCTTCGAAGACGAACTGCGTGCAAGATCCATCGAAGTTGAGGCACAATGGGCGCCGAGTCCGCCCGAAGCCGACATCGACGCGGTGTTCTTCTCGCAGGCTCTGCACAACGTAGTGCAGAACTCCATCGAAGCTATGCCCTCGGGGGGAAAGCTCAAGGTGGTGACGCGAAACCGCGACGACGGCTGCGAGGTGGTGGTCAGCGACAGCGGGCCGGGCATCCCCGATCAGGATGCGCCGCTCGTGTTTACACCGTTCTTCAGCACGAAGGAGCAGGGCATGGGATTGGGATTGACCATCGCGAGCCGCATCATGAAGCAGCACGCGGGAGAATTGCGCCTGGCGCCGAACACGGAGGGCGGCGTGGCTTTTTCATTCAGTTTCCCGAAAGGCGGAGCCACCCATGCAAACCGTACTGGCTGTTGACGACGAGCTGAGCGTACGCCAGGCCTATCGGTTCATCCTGGGGAACGCCTACAACGTGCTGCTCGCCGAAGACGGGCCCACCGCCTTCCAGACCCTCGAGGAGCGCCACGTCGACCTCGTGCTCCTCGACATGGTGATGCCGGGCATGCACGGCCTCGACGTGCTCAGCGAGATGACCCGGCGCGACGCCTCGCTGCCGGTCATCGTGGTGACCGCGTCGAACTCCGTCGATTACGCCGTCGAGGCCATGAAACGGGGCGCCCGCGAGTACATCACCAAGCCCTTCGACGTCCAGCGGCTCCTCATCACCATCGAGCATACCCTCGACGTCGTGCGCACGCTGCGCGAGCTGGACCTGCTGCGCCAGGCCCGCCTCGCCGAGCTGGACGCCATTGTGGGCCAGAGTCCCGCCCTCCTCGAGGCCCTCTCGGCCGCCCGGAAGGCCATGGACACGGACGCCCCGGCCCTCGTCACCGGGGAATGCGGCACGGGCAAAAACCTTGTGGCGCGCGCCATCCACGCCGGAAGCGGCCGGAGCAACGGTCCCTTCGTCTGCCTGTCCTGCTCGACGACGCCGCCGTCCCAGGTGCCCCGCGAGCTCTTCGGAGTCGACCGATCGCCCGAGATCGGCAAGATCCGGGTCGCCGAAGGCGGCACCCTGTACGTCGAAGAGATCGCCCGCATGGAGCTCGAGACGCAGGAGCGCCTGCTCGACGCGATCTCAAGCGGCTCCTACTTCCCCGTGGGCGCCGGCCGACGGGTGCCCGCGGACGCACGGCTCGTCGCTTCCACCAGCCGCGACCTCGACAAGGCCCGAGCCGAGGGGCTCCTCCTCCCCGCCCTCGCGGATCGGCTACGGGAGATCCACGTCGAAATGCCGCCCCTGCGCCGACGCCTCGAAGATATCCCTGCCCTGGTGGGCCATTTCCTGCTCCAGCACGGTCCCCGGATCGGCGCCCGAACCCACCGGTTC
>CAYVOE010000045.1:0-3930 GCA_964452795.1 uncultured Nitrospiraceae bacterium | reverse complement strand
CTGGCCCGGAAACGTGCGTGAGCTGGAAAACGTCGTCCAGCGTCTCTTGATGCACCACGGCCACGTCGAAGTGCTCGAGCCGGAGCATCTGCGGCTGAACACGGGCCGCGAAGGCGCCGCCCCGGCCTGGGACGAACTCGAGCGCCTGCCGCTGACGGACGCCGCCTTCCACGTCGAGCAGCACCTCCTCCGCCGGGCCCTTCAACGCGCCGACGGGTCGCTCCGGGAAGCGGCCGACGCGCTCCGACTCCCCCTCGAGGTCCTCGAGCGGAAACTCATCGAACACAACATCGATCCGTCCGCGGCCGGCCGCATTCCCCCCTGCGGCGAGTGCTCCACCACGCCCTGGCCCCTGTCGTAGCCCGCGCCCATCGCACCCATCGGCCGCTCCGCGCGAGGCAATCCCCGAACCGCCGTACGCCGCGTCCTTGTCCTGAAAGGGATACATCCGCAGTAATATATTTCAACCTTCAGATAGGACCTGGGCGCTACGGACATCGGTTCCCACCCTTCGTAGAACTACGTGGACTACGCCCAACGGGTTCATGTGGGTCGCCCCTCCCCTCGTAGGGCTACGAGGACCGCGCCCCACAGGCCTATGTGAGATCGCCTATCCGCGTAGGACTACGGGGCCTACGCGGGTGGGCAATGGCACAGGAACCCATCCATCGCAGTCCTGCGACGGCCAGGTCCTCACCGACTGCCCCTATCCCATCCCCGCCGCCACCAACTTCCCCCCGCTATACGTCCGACCTTCCCATGTGTACAATGTCGCCTCGAATGCCTTGACCCGAGGGAAGGAGCAGAAATCCAATGAGTGTGACAGTCGTGGGCTCTGTGGCGTTGGACACGGTCGAGACGCCCTGGGGGAACAACAACGAAGGCCTGGGCGGGTCCGCCACCTACTTTTCGCTGGCGGCGGCCCATTACGTGCCCGTGAAGCTGGTGGCCGTGGTGGGCGAGGACTTTCCCGACGACCACGTGCGCCTGTTCCAGGACCGCGGAATCGACATCGAGGGGCTCGAACGCGCCCCCGGCCGCACCTTCCGCTGGACCGGGCGGTACCACGAAGACGTGAATCATCGAGACACCCTGGACACCCAGTTGAACGTCTTCGAACACTTCCACCCGAAGCTGCCCCCCGCCGCCCGCCGGTCGAAGTATCTCTTTCTCGGCAACATCCACCCTTCCCTCCAGCTCGAGGTGCTGGACCAGTCCGAAGCCACCTTCGTCGGCATGGACACCATGAACCTCTGGATCGACACGGCCCCCGACGGGCTGCGGGAGGTCCTGAGCCGGGTGGACGCGGCCATCTTCAACGACGCCGAAGTGCGGCAACTGACCGGCGTCCGCAACCTGGTCCACGCCGCCGAAGCCGTTCGCGCCATGGGTCCGCCCATCGTCATCATCAAGAAGGGCGAACACGGCTGCCTGATCTTCGGGGACCATCACGAGGCCATCTTCTGCGCGCCGGCCTTCCCCCTGCGCGACGTCGTCGACCCCACGGGCGCCGGCGACGCCTTCGCGGGAGGTTTCATGGGCTATGTGGCGCAGAAGGACGCCGTCGACTTCGCCACCCTGCGTCAGGCCGTGATCCACGGCAGCGTGGTGGCGTCGTACACCTGCGAAGAGTTCGGACCGGATCGCCTGGCCCGGATCGAGAGCGAAGACATCGCGGCCCGCTACCGCGAATTCCGCAATTTGTCCACGTTCTGGGCGGAATAAACCTTCGGATGGGCCGCGTCAGGAATTGCGAAAGCTCTTCACGGCGCGGTCCATCTCCCGCTTCGCTTCGCGCTCCCGCACCGTCTCGCGCTTGTCGTGGGTCTGCTTGCCCCGGCACAGCCCCACCTCGACCTTGGCCCGGCCGTTCTTGAAGTACAGGCTGAGCGGGATGAGGGTGAGCCCCTTCTCGGCGACCTGAGCCCCCAGCCGCCGGATCTCGTTCTTGTGCATCAGCAGGCGCCGGTCGCGCTCCGGCTCGTGGTTGTAGATGTTGCCCTGCTCGTAGGGGCTGATGTGGGTCCCCACCAGGTACAGCTCGCCGTCGCGCACGCTGACATAGCTGTCCTTGAGCTGAATCTTGCCGTCGCGCAGCGATTTCACTTCGGTCCCGCGCAGCTCGATGCCCGCCTCGTGCTTCTCGAGCACGTGGTAGTCGTGCCGCGCCCGCCGATTGTTCGTAATGATCTTTACACCCATGGTCCCGTGATTATACCCGCAATTCCGGTGCGGAATCATACGCCGTTTAAAGTTCGCTCCGCGGAACGATATAATGCCGTTTTGTGTAACCACGGAGGTGTTCATGGCCCCGGTTTTGCGCATCGGAATGGTCGGCTACGGATTCATGGGAAAGACCCATACCCATGCCTACCGCTCCCTCGGCTACTACTACGATCAGGTGCCGGCCGAAGTCGAGTTTGTCGGCGTCGCCACCCGGACCGAAGCGAGCTGGCGCCGCGCCGTCGAGCGCGACGGCTATCGGTTCGGCACCACCGATTTCCGCGAACTCTGCAACCACGCCGACGTCGACGTCATCCACGTGTGCACGCCCAACGACTCCCACCGGGACGTCGTGATCGCCGCCCTGGAAGCGGGAAAGCACGTCTACGTCGACAAGCCCCTCGCCACCAGCCTGGCCGAGGCCCGCGAAATGGCCGCCGCCGCCGCGACACGCCCCGATGTGGTCACCCAGATGACCTTCCAGAACCGGTTCATCCCGGCCCTCCAACGGGCAAAGCTGCTCGTGGACTCGGACGCCCTGGGCGACCTGTACTCGGTGCGCGCGGCCTATCTGCACGCCGGCTACGTCGACCCCAATCGGCCCGCGTCCTGGCGCCTCGACGCCCGGCGCAGCGGACCCGGCGGCGCCCTCTTCGATCTGGGGTCCCACGTCATCGACCTCACCCGCTGGCTCTTCGGCGAGTTCCGGCAGGTGCAGCACCTCGGCGAAACCTTCATCAAGGAGCGTCCCCTCCCCGACGATCCCTCGAAAAAGGCGCCCGTCGAAGTCGACGACATCTCGCTGTTGACGTTCCGCCTGAGCAGCGGGGCCATCGGGACCCTCGAATCTTCCCGTCTCGCCACGGGAAGCCAGGACGAGCTCCGCGTCGAGGCCCACGGAAGCAAAGGCGCCCTCCGCTTCAACCTCCAGCAGCCCAACTTCCTCGAGTTCTACGATCAGACCGACGGTAGCGGGCTCTACGGCGGAAACCGCGGCTTCAAGTCCATCGAATCCGTCCAGCGCTACCCCCGCCCCGCCCGTTACCCGGGCCCCAAGACGACCATCGGCTGGGAGCGCTTCCACATCGCCAGCATCCATCACTTCGCCGGCCACGTCGCCACGGGCACCCGCGCCCGGCCCGACATTTCCGACGGCGCGGCCGTCCAGGCCGTCCTCGAAGCCGCCGTCCAGTCTCAGCGGAACGGCGGCGCCTGGACCGACGTCGAGGACGTCTAGCCGATTCCGGAACCGGCGCGCCCTCTTGAATTCCCGCCCCTGTCGCGCTATTCTCCGGTCAAGTCCCGCGTCGTCGATTCGTCGGCGACGCAACGTCCTCAACACGTCTCCGGTTTGCCTGCGTTCCCTGTCTCGTCGAATGCGGTTTCGTTTGTGCCTCATGCGCAAGCCGGAGATCCCTACAAGATTCGGAACGAGGAATCCCCCATGGACAAGAAAAAGCTCATCGACGCGCTGAACGACGATCTTTCCAACGAACTGGCCGCCATCGCCCAATACATCACCTACGCCGCAAAGGCGAGCGGCCCCATGCGCCTCCAGTTGAACCAGTTCTTCATGGGCGAGGTCCCCGACGACCGGACGGTGTGGGTCCACTGCGCCAGCGGCTTCCGGTCCTCCATCGCGGCCTCGCTGGCCGCCCGGGCCGGCCGGGCGGTGGTGGTCGTCCACGACGAGTGGGAGCGGGCCGT
>CAYVOE010000044.1:15950-18567 GCA_964452795.1 uncultured Nitrospiraceae bacterium | reverse complement strand
CGGAACTGGGGGCCCGGATGGCCGAAGAGATGGGTCGCGTCTTTGAGGAAGCGCCCGCGGCGGCCAAAGAAGACCTCGAGATCCTGCTGACCACGGCGAAGGCGATGGAAGTCATCGCGCGGTCCAAGGACAAGCCGGAGGGCGAATGGCCGGAGTACGAGCGGCAGTTCACGGAGATCATGACCCGGTCGCCGTCGTTCGGGGCCTGGACGGCGGATTGGCCCCGGATCTTCGAACACTACCGGCAGTGGCTCATCGGGGGCTGGAACAAGGAACACTTTTGAAGGCATATGCAAGCATGAGAATGGGCAATAAGAAGGCGGTACGGCGGTGGTCGCTGGCGCTGCTGATGGTGCTGGCGGCGGTGCCGACGCCGGCGGCGGACTCGTCTGCCGCCGACAACAGAGAGGAGATCTCCTTCTGGTTCTTCGCGTCGGGCACGCTCGGGCTCGAGTTCCAGAAGCTGGCCCTGCGGTTCAACGAGATCCAGGACCGGTACCGGGTGGTGCCGATGATGGTTCCGTGGAACAGCAACCAGAAGCTGATGTCCTCGCTGGCCGCCGGCATCCCTCCCGACGTGATGATGGTGGACCGTCCCGCGGCGCCGGGCTGGATCCTGCGCGGCGCTCTGGAAGACATAACCCCCCTCGTGGAAGAGGAAGGGTGGTCGGACGAGGAGTTCTTCACGTCGGCCTGGCTTGACGGCCAATACGACGGCCGAACCTACGTGATACCGCTGCGGAGCGACATCCGGTGTCTGATCTACAACCGGCGCCTCTTCCGCGAGGCGGGCCTCGACCCGGATCGTCCGCCGAAGACCTGGGATGAGCTGTACGAGTACGCGAAGAAGCTGACGGTACGCGACGAGAACGGTCGCGTGAAGCAACTGGGCTTCTACGCCGACCACACGCTGGCCCTGGTGCTCGGATGGCAGTTGGGCGGAGACCTGGCCAGCCCGGACCGCAAGACGATCACTATGGACGGCCCGGAGTATATCGAGGCCACCAAGTTCTACAAGAAACTCGTCGACATCGTCGGAATCGACGACTATCTGCGCATCGCCAGCTCGGGCTCGCCCCTCGAGGCCACGGACCCCTTCTTCAACAACCGGGTCGCCATGCAATTGTGCGAAGGGTTCTATCTGACGCGCCTGCGCGAGTTCGCTCCGAACGTGGACGCGCAGTTGGCGGCCTTCCCCATGCCGGAAGAAGCGCCGCCCGTATCGTGGATCTCGGGCTTCGGGCTGGGGATCCCCCGGGGCGCGCGCAATCGGGAAGGAGCCTGGACCTTCATTCGATACATGGTGTCGAAGGAACCCCAGGTGGCCATCGGGGCGCAACTGGGCCAGTTGCCCGTACTGCGGGAGGCGGCCTACGACCCGGCGGTCTACGGCGATCCCAACCGCCGGCTCCTCATCGACATGACCGACCGGTGCAAGTTCTACCCCAAGATCCCGGTCATCATGGAGGCCTTCAACGAGCTGCTGAAAGCGGTGGACGAGGTCCGCTATGGGAACCTGACGCCGGAGCAGGCCCTGAAAATCGCCGCGGCGAATGCGCAGCAGTCGCTGGACCGGTACACCTGGCGCGACAGCCTGCCCCTGTTCCCGTGGAAATGGGTCGTGGCGGCGGCGGTGGCCGTGACGGTCGTTCTGCTGGGCGTTCTGGGATGGGCCGCGGTGAAATACTCGAGAGGAAGCCGGCAAAGGCGACACGATCTCCTCAGCGGATACGGTTTCGCGGCGCCCTGGCTCCTGGGGTTGGTGGTTCTGACCGTGGGGCCCATGGTGGTGTCGCTGATCTACAGCCTGTGCGAATACCAGGTGTTGACGCCGGCGCGCTGGGCGGGCATGGCGAACTATGAGCGCATGCTGACGGACGACCCGCTGTTTTGGAAGTCTCTGTGGAACACCGTGTATTACACGGCCCTTTCGGTGCCGCTGGGCATGGCGCTGGCCCTGGGTCTGGCGGTGCTGCTGAACATGCCGCTCCGGGGCATGCGCTTCTTCCGCACGGCCTTCTACGTGCCCACGCTGGTGACGGGCGTGGCCGTGGCGGTGCTGTGGCTGTGGCTGCTCCAGCCGGAGCACGGCATCGTCAATCGAACCCTGGGCCTCTTCGGCATCGAAGGCCCCCTGTGGTTCCAGAGCGAGACGTGGTCCAAGCCCTCCCTGGTCTTCATGAGCCTGTGGGGCGTGGGCGGCAGCGTGCTGATCTTCCTGGCCGGGCTCCAGGGAATCCCCCGGGACCTGTACGAAGCCGCGGAGATCGACGGAGCGAGCAAGGCGAGCCAGTTCTTCAACGTGACGGTCCCGCTGTTGACCCCCACGATCTTCTTTGTTCTCGTTGTCGGCATTATCGGGTCGTTTCAGGTCTTCACACAGGCCTACGTGGTGTCCATGTCCAGCGGGATCATGGGCGGCCCCCTCGACTCGACGCTGTTCTACGTCTTGTATCTCTATCGCAAGGGATTCGAAGACTTCCAGATGGGCTATGCTTCGGCCATGGCCTGGGTCCTGTTCGGGGTGATATTCGTCCTGACCCTGATCCAGTTGCGGCTGAGCAAGCGATGGGTGCACTACTGATGGGAACTCCGAAATCCATGACGGCGATGGAAC